>JACNIZ010000386.1 GCA_014382805.1 Planctomycetota bacterium | reverse complement strand
GGCACTTTGCTGATGCTTTGGCTGCCGGCTCTAGTTGCGTTGATCGCTGAGCCGTTGACAGTGGGGCGAGAAGCGTCGTTTGTAGCAAAGTTGGGCAGTGAGTCCGTAGCAACCTGCAGGTTTGGTGAGTAAGGGGGGGCTGGAAGTTATTGGGTCTTCAACTTTTTATCCATTGGCGTGCAATCTGAGGTCGCGCATCACTTCGGTAAAGGCGATACCAGCAAGGCCGCCGACCTCAACGGATTGGCGCTATTGCTCGCTTTTGGATTTGGATTACTGCTGCTTGTATTCGGTTGGCCTTTGGCCGATTGGCTAGGCGAAATAATGGGCGCCGAAGGCCAAACGCTGGCTGATTCAAGTACCTATTTGCGTATCCGCCTGCTTGCCGCCCCTGGATTTTTGCTCACCGCGACCTGCTACGGATCGCTCCGCGGCCTGCAAAAGATGCGCGCGCCGATGTCTATCGCCTTGGCCGTGAATTTATTAAATATAGGCTTGGATTCAGTGTTTGTTTTGGGCTTAGGACCCATTCCTGCCTACGGCATTGCTGGTGCCGCTTGGGCGTCGACGGTGAGTCAATGGCTGGGCGCATTTATGGCAATAATCGCGGTGCGCAACGCGTTGGGATGGCCGCAGCACTTGCAAGCTTCCGCCATTCGATTGTTGATGAAAATCGGCGGCGACATGTTTTTGCGCACCTCATTACTGACCGCTTTTTTGGTGTTGAGTACCCGCGCCGCCACTCGTATCGGACCCGAAGCTGGCGCCGCTCATCACGTCATCCGTCAGGTGTATTTGTTTTCCGCCCTGGCATTGGACGCTCTTGCCATCACCGCGATCAGCTTGATCGGTTGGTACATCGGCAATGGCATGATCGCTGGCGCACGTCGAGTAGCGGCCTATACCAATGGTTGGAGTTTGGGCTTGGGAGTGATATTGGCCGCACTCATGGTGATCGGCCAAGACTCAGTCATCGCCATGCTGGTTCCGCCGGAAGCGGCGGTGCTGTTTGCGTCGGCGTGGTTGTGGTCGGCTGCGATTCAGCCATTTAATGCCCTATGTTTTGCCGCCGACGGCATCCATTGGGGCACGCGCGACTTCGCCTACTTGCGCAATGCGATGTTGATCGCCTGCGGTATTTCCATTCCTTTGTTACAAATGATTGACGTCGCACACCCCGATGCCTTGGATCATATCTGGTGGGTAACTGGCGTTTGGATCGTTTTACGTGCCGCTGCGGGATGGTTGCGAGTGTGGCCCGGCATCGGCAATGCGCCTATAGGCAATAACAAGCTAAGCTAGGTGCATGAAGCGCCGCGTCCCGCTGTCGCGCATATGGAGCCTATCGCTTTCGGCCACCGCTTTGGTGTTGCTTGCGGCGACTTGGTATGCGGGCAGTGACCCCGGAGTGGCCGCGCAAGCTCAAGCCTTGGCCGACGGCAATAGCTTGGCCAAACAGCTCGAAGCCGTGGGTGCTACTTTGGCGCGCGATTTAGCGACCGGGCAGGCGGGGGAGACGCCGATTGCTGAATTGCGCTTTGGCGCCGACCGCACTTTGCTCGAGCCGCGGCCGCTGCCTAAAGGTGAAGAATTACAGGACCAAACTGATCCGGCTGCGGGGCAGGGGCCAACGCCAGCAGCTTCCTGGTTGACTGAAGCCAAACGACTTTGCTTCGAACAGGATTGGGAGTCGGCGGTGGAGGCGGTGGCCAACGGCGAGCGTGAAGTCAAAGAAAGCGAACGCGCAACTTGGGCCGAGTTGATGCTGACTAAGGCCGAAGTCGCGCTGCAATTGGGCCAGGCCGAGCAGGCGGCGTCGGTGCTGGAGTCGGTGCGTTCTTCGACTTTTCCGAGCAACCTATTGGATGGCCCTATCCATTTGAAATTGGGCTACCGCATCGCCGAGGCTTGGATTGCCGCTGGTAGGAAAGATCGTGCCGACAACGCTCTGCGCCAGCTTTATGACGACCTTATGGCTGGGCGGATTGCAATGTCTCCGCAACGGCTGAATTTCGAAGCCAGTGGATTGCAAAGTCGCCTTGGCATCGGAGATCAAACTTCTCGATTGGAAAAATTGGTTTTCGATATGACTTTAGCCGACGAAGTCCGCACCCAGATATTGGCCCAGCCCGACGCCGTCAGCTTGGTGATTCGAGTGCGCGTATTGTTTTTTGATCCTACTCGGACCAAAGCGCTGATGTATCCGTTGCAAACGGGTTTCCGTCTGGCGCGCGCTCGTTTGCGCGAGGTTCTGCCATTCAGCGAAGCTTTTGAATTGGTGAGTGGCGGTTCAACTGCGAGTGGAGCGGTGGTTGCAACATTGGATTTGCCGCAGGGATTTGGTAGCAACTGGCGCTTGGTGTTGGTCAAGCCGGAAGCCTATACGCGACCGGCAGCACTGCGCCAAATTTGGCTTTATTCGGGCACACTGCTGATTCTTTTAGCGTTGGCAATCGTCGGTGTTTGGGGCGCGCGCGCGTTACGTCGGCGGGCGGAATTGGAGCGCTTGCGACGGGATTTTATTGCCGGAGTGAGCCATGAACTGCGCACGCCGGCTGCTTCGATTTCTTTGTTGGCGGGTAATTTAATCGATGGCCGGGTGGCGACGGAAGAACGTCGGCATGAGTACTACAAGGCGATCAATCGCGACGCGCAGCGACTGCAACGTTTGGTGGCTGATGTGTTGGATGCGTCGCGTTTGGAGCGCGGCGTTTTCCAAGTTGAATTGCGTCCGGTTGAGCCGGAATATCTGTTGCGCGCTTTGGTGGAAGAACAAGCTCCACGTTTGGCTGACGCTGGATTGGAGCTGCGGGCCGAAATCGCGGCCGAGTTGCCGCTCACTCAAATGGACGAAGCGGCAGTGGAACGCGGAGTGGCCAACTTGTTGGAAAACGCGCGCAAGTATGCCACCGACGGCGGCTTGGTCATTTTGCGGGCATACCCGGAGGGCAAGGAACTTGTCATCGAAGTCGAGGACCGCGGACCGGGCGTGCCGAATCATTTGCGCGATAAAATCTTTGAAGCCTATGAACGAGGCTTGGCTGGTCGCAATCACATCGACGACGCCGACGCGATTGGTTTGGCTGCCGGTGCTGGTTTGGGATTAGCGTTGGTGCGCGAAACCTTGCAGGCGCATGGCGGTAGCGCGCAAGTTTTGGACCCTGTGCTTGCCGCTGGTGAACTGAGTTTGACATCAGGATCCAGATTTCAGCTGCGCTTCCCGGTATGCTTGAATGAACCTGACAGCAATCCTTATGACGAAAACGCGCATCTTAGTAATTGAAGACGAACCTGGTTTACGCATGGGTTTGGTCGACGGACTAGTCAGCGAAGGCTTCGAAGTCGCAGAAAGCGCCGACGGCAAAGCGGGCCTGGAAGCCGCAATGGCCGAGCCCTTTGATGCGTTGGTATTGGATCTCATGCTGCCCAAATTGGACGGCTTTGAGGTGCTGCGACGCCTGCGCGAACATCGCAATGGAGTGCCGGTGCTGATCATGTCGGCCCGCGGAGAGGAGTCCGACCGGATTTTGGGCTTCGAATACGGCGCCGACGATTACGTCGTCAAGCCGACGCCTTTGCGCGAGATCGTGTTGCGATTAAAAGCAATTTTGCGGCGTACGACGTCGGGCGGGGAAGGGCTGCCGGAGAAGGTGGCATTTGATGGAATTGAGGTCGATTTTCCGAGCTATTCCATGTTGAAAGGCGAAGAGCGCCATGGCCTGAACCGCAAGGAATTAGAGCTTCTAAGGTACTTTTTGAAGCACAAGGGCCAGAATTTGGAGCGTTCCAAGCTGCTGGAAGACGTTTGGGGTTTGAAGGGAGTGCGCCATACGCGGACCATCGATACCCACGTATTCCGCCTGCGCAAAAAGATCGAGGACGACCCGGAAAACCCGAAGAACATCCACACTGTTCGCGGCATCGGTTATCGCTTTGAAGCGGTGAACGTCACATATCTTTAACCAGCAATTAGCGCCCATGTGACGCTGCAGCGGCGATAACAAAGGGGATGTTTTTCTCCCTAGCCCTATGCTGTTTGCTACAAAATCCTACTTTCCACTGGGATCAGGAGGTGGATCAAAGCTATTGGCAAGCGCTGCATTTGCTGGAGGTGGACAATGATCCGGTAGCCGCAATCGAGTTGCTGGAAGGCTTAGTCGATGAGACCTCCGTCATCCAATATCGCGGCCAAGCAAGCATCATCATGGCGCAAACCTATCGCGCCCAGTTACGAGCCGGCCAAAAGCAATCGGCCGCAACGCTGCTTCCTTTCATCCGACGCGAATCCCTCGGCACCGAATTTTATTCACAAGCCGAAGCCATTATCGCTGATGCCCAGGCATATCAAAATCCTGAGGGAGATTTGGATGCTAACTTTCTAGCGCTGATTCTAGGGCAAATAGTAAGGCCACATATGGTTGGGAGGGATGTCTCTCAATTGGCGGCTTCTTATGGAACACGGTTGACGCCCTATTTGAATGAAATGATTCGAGCAGAAGGCCAGCCAAAGGAAGCTCAAGGTGCTTTCGCGATCAGCATACTTACCGCTAACAGTGGCGTGATCAACAATGTAATTTCCAACATTGATGAATTTAGCGACTCTCTTTTGGGGCAATTCTTTGAATCAAAGTTGAATATTGAAGAGCTTAGCCAAAGCTCGAGAGCCGAGTACTCTAAGTTTATTTTGGCAGTTTTGGAGTCCAGCAAAGTATCCAATGCCCAAAGCCTAATCCAATCTTTATTGGAAATTGCAGTTTACGAAGAAATAGCGCAAGAGGCGCTGATAGACGTACTTTCTGATGAAACGAATTTTCTCGGACCACTAGTCTTCTCAACCATTCAAACCACTGATTGCGATTATCCGATCGAACTCATCGTCAAGTTAATCAATGACGGAAATGAACCACTGGCCTCCCACCTCAAGAAAGCGATTTTTTCGATTGGGGACCTTGAGGCGATAGCCATGCTGGCTAGGACAGGTGACAGCGCTTCCTTGAATACAATCCCATTATATTTGCTTGGAAATGAATCCATTCGCGGAAACAGAATCCCAGAACTAGATTTTGATTATTTGATGGGCCCTAATTTAAAAAATTGGACGGGTAGGGTCTCATGGATCGATGAAGAGTGGTCTGCGGCTCTTACTTTCGGATCAGGGTGGGGGAACCGAGAGTCTTTTGAGCGATGGAAAGACTTGGTTGAGTTGTTATTAGACACAGATAACAAAGACGTTCAGGAATTGGGGCTTTTGGTTGCATTGAAATATCGAGACTGGGAGTTGGCAGAACGATTCCTTGCCAGAATGGAGACCCCTGAACGGCTCGGAGCGTTTCTTCCTGGAGATTTTCCACCTACCCTGACACCGTTTTTGGAGGCTATCGTTGATAAATCTGGGTATGGCACAGTAGCAGCAATGCGTTTGTTGGAAAGAAGTGAACAACTATCACCCGAGCTGTTGGCAAAGGTGGAGTCGCCCGCACTTATGACCCAAATTAAAGAGTGGCTGAGGGTGCTTCCCGGAAATGACAAGTCGGCAGAATTTCTGGTCCATACCTTAGGATTTGATTGCTCTAGTGAACTGTTCGACCTTCTGCTCGGCAAGTTAGTTGGGTTCGATAATTCTCATGCTGGCGTTGCTGTGGACATCCTATTAGAGAACTATGGGAAGTTAAGTAATCCAACCGCAAGTTTGACAAATACTTTTGGGCGATATTTGAAGTACATTAAGGTGATTCGGCTAGAAAATGGGAAGCTAAGGGATGAAGAGTATGCAAGGCTTTCCCGCATTCTAAGAGCAATGATGCTTGGTGATTGGATTGCGTCTGACCGAAGAGAAAAGTTGCTTTTTAACGCCAGTGTTGAGCTCGGAAGGCAGACTGAAAAAGGAGGAGAGTTTGACCAAGCGCTATTTCCTCTGTTGGATAGTGCAGATGGCGCAAGGCTGATTATTTCAAAGCTAAGTTCTCAGGTCGGAAGGTCTGTAGTGTTGACCAGGGAGTTAGTGAAGTCTTATCCACAATTAATTGATCAAGTAAGCTTGGACAAAGTATGGCGGTATGACCATCACTCTGAATTCGAACTATTGAATCATCCCAATCCCAGCTTGGTCTCTGAGGTAATATGGATGTTGTATTTGGCGCACATGTTTGAAAAGAACGAAAATCCCAATTATCAGTCGTCGCTGCTTCGAGCCTTTGAATCCCCTGAATCCGCAGCTAATGCGGCCTATCTCTCCATAAAGATACAATCAGGGGTTGACATAGTGCCCTTGATGATCAAGGCATGGAAGATGCCAGATTTGCGAAACCGGGACCGCTTGATGAGTGCAGTCGGTGGGATATTCGATGAACGCTTGGTGCCCATTATTTTGGATGGCCTTCAATACCCCGATAGCGGTGTGCTGAAGAGCGCCGAATACGCTTTTGAGAGATATCGACAATTGAGGAGCTGGGAGCAATCTGCAAAAGCTTGGCAACGTGCTGGCAAAATAGGTTCACCCGCGGATGCGTTAATTAGGAAACTGGAAAGTGAAAAGTTCGAGGTGCGGATCGCGGCGATTGAATCGTTGGGAACGATGGGGGCGGCTGAGGCGTTACCGTTTTTGGTGGAGTTGATGGAAGATAAAAATGCCAAGATCGCGGCTGCGGCGGCGGCGGCGGTTAAGAAAATTAACTCGGTTGGTGGGAAATCTGAGGAGGGATAAGGAATTATGAAATGGTTGCGCCCAGGCTGCTTTTGGAGGGGCGGCCTGGGCGCGACTTTTTTAACAGCAACTGCGTCGCCAGATGGGGCGAGCTGAGTGTCGGGTTTATTGCACGATGATGACTTTGGGGGCGGTTAGCTTGGTGAACAAGTTAACGCTAACGCCGCCTTGCAACCAGAAGTGCAACCCACGCATCGCCGGCAGATTGGGAATGTTGGCTTGTTTGGAAAATACTCCATTGCCCATTCCATGAAGGACTGCACCGGGACCAATTTCAAGGTTGATGCCTTTCAACGTGCCGGCCGAACCCTCGCGTGCCGACGCAAGTGCAACCATTCCAGGACCAGTCACGGTTGCGGTTATGGTTTCGCCGGGAAGTGGAGTCGTTTGGTCGACGACTAGCTCACCGTGATAACCCGGACCGGGCGCTGGATCGGGCAGTTGATCAAACACGACCACCTCTTCGGTTCCTTGCGAAGTTACGTACAACTTGCCGTGCGCGAAGACCGCGTCATTCGGTTGCGAATAACCTAAGCCCACACTGCCCAAATTGATCGATGAAATTTGCACATGATTCTGCAAATCCAAAAACACCACTTTATTCGACGGCAGATCGCAGCAAACAAGTACATCGCCAGCGGGGCTTAGGGCTAAGCCATGTGCGCCTGCGCCGCTGATTTGGTTAAAGGTGCGATCCAGAATTCCGTCGGCGCTGAAGACGTAGGTGTAGCCGTCAAAAAACAATCCCGACGCGGCGATTCGGCCGTCGGCGAGTAATTGCAGATCCTGCGTTCCAGGGAAGGAGCCACTGCCTTCTGCGGTGATGAGCGTTTCAGTGATTTGACCACTAGCGATATCAATCACCGCCAGACCGGCTTCCGAATCGGACCAGGTCGTGTTGTAGCGCGTGGTGCCCACAAACAATTTCCCTCCCGCCACCAACAACTTGCTGCCACTTGCAAACACAGTGGTGAAGCCAGCGGCTGGATCCAGCGCCATCGTGGTTACATCAATGGCATAGATCTCGCCACTTCCATCCACAGTGCTCACCCAAAACTTACTGCCGTCTTCGGCCGCAGCAATGCCATAGGGATAACATGATCCAAATCCAAGTGGATCGGGCAGCACCACCGTCGCAACGACTTGCAGCGACTCATCCCAAATACTCACACTGCCATCCGTCGAATTAGTCACCGCACCAAACGCCAACTGTCCAGCAGCGTTGTAACTAAAAGCCACCACTTCCGGATACAAGCCGCAATCAATCGTCTGCACAACGCTATCCGTCAGCGGATCAATCACCGCCACCACATTATTCGGCGCGCCCGGCCAGCCGCCGACGCCCGCCAGGGGCACGTAAATCAAATCCTGCGCCGGTTCATAAGCAATGCCAAACGGCTTGCCGGGGCTGCCATTGCCCAAACCGGTCAACGAAATGTCGTGGGAGTACTGCTGGCCGTGCACAACGCTAGCCAACAACAAAGGGGCTGCTGCAGCCCACAAAAGTTTTTTGTGATTCATGGTTACCTGCCGAGAGTCTCGCTCGGTTTCAGATGGAACCAGGAAAAAGGCTGTTTTCCGACTTACGCGCGCCCAAAAAAGCCGCAAATGCGACCCAAGGCTACGACGATTACGGTGGCGGACCCGTGGGAGATTCACACTCCACTTGCCAGGCACTTCAATCCTAGTTGGGGGGGTCAGAGAACCCGTGAATCATAGCTCAATGCGCCCGAATCACAACCGCATTCGTAATCGAATAGCCGGTCGGCTTGTCGTCGTCGGCGATGATTGCTTGCAGCGTATAACTGCCAGAACTCGGCGGCGTCCAAGTGAAATTCGATGGCGCGGTGAAGCCGCCCGGAATCGTCGGCGTGCCGAAATACCACAGGCCGGTTCCGTTGACTAGCGTTACCAATTGTGGATCGGTGCTCATCACCCACGGCATCGGGAATGTAGATGTTCCAAATTGAATCTCGCTGTACTCGATGTGGTAAATGTCGTCAGCGGTGGCTTCGCGCGGGATCATATACAATGCAAAAAACTCACTGTTGCCGCCGGGGCTGTCGACGGAGATGCTCAGCGGCAAGCCGGCGATTGCGTGGACTTCATGCATGTGGTTGCTGCCAGCAGTGCCATTCACTTTGAGCAAAGTTTGGCGTTGCTGAGTGACCTCATCCGGCCACAAATTGCCGGAGCGCATCAATTGATAAAAGGGCGGCAGAGTTGCGATGAAAGCGTCGGTTCCGCCCTGGAAAGTCCAACCAGGAGTGATTTGCGGGAATTCGATTCCGGACTCCGACCAACCCGTTACGTGCACCCGATTGTCAGGACCTACCGCAACATCGCGCACCACTTCCAAGCCTTCGCCAGCGAACATGGTGGTGTAATCCACCCAACGGCCTTCTGGATCAATGCGGAATAGCACACCGTCGTTTTGCGCGGAGCGGTAAGAGCGGGCTCCCGCATCCAAATGCGGCAGCGTTTTTCTATTCGAAGAAGAAATTCCAACCAGATAAATCGCCCCATCAATACTGCCACGATTCATGCGCCAAGCTCGATCCGAACCTTCACCGCCGACGTATCCGCAATAGTCCAAGCCAGTGCCGTCTGCTTTCACTCGGGCCACCCAGGCGTCGCCGTAGGGGTTGAGGTCGGGGTTGGCATTGCCGTTAAAAGTCAGGTCAGGGCCGATTGCAACCGGGAAGGTGTTTTCGTCGGAGGTGGTGTGGCCAGCGGTAATCAAACGGTTTTGCTCATCCAGCGCAAGGCCAAATGCGGCATCTGCGCGTGCACCACCGATGAAGCCGGAGTAGATGAAGGTCAAGCCGTCGCCGGTGAATTTAGCGACCCACGCATCGCCGTACTGTTCCCATCCTAAGCCGTAATCTTTGGCACCACCGTTATGGGTTAGATCGGGGCCGACTGCGGTGGGGAAGGTGGTTTCGTCGGAATTAGTCCAACCGCATGCGTATACGTTGCCATCGGAATCGGCGATGATGTCGCGACCATAATCAATCGCCTCGCCGCCGATGAAGCCGGAGAACATCAGCGTAGATCCGTCGGGTGAAATTTTGGCCACGATGGCGTCACTGATACCGCCCGAGTGCGACGTTTTCGGCCCACCGACGATGGGGAAAGAACCATCAACCGTGAAGCTGCGGCCGATGCAATAAAGATGACCATCCGCGTCGACGTTATTGCCACGCAAACTATCAAATTCAGTGCCGCCGAAGGTGCCGGAGTAAATCGGGTAGCCAGTATTATCGAGCTTGGTCACGAAGCAATCCAAGCTGCCCTTATTGCCTTTGTCCGGACCATTCAGGTAGGGGAAGTTGCCAGACGAAGTGCCACCGACTATGTAAACGCTACCGTATTGATCCACCGTGCAGTCGTAAGGCAAGTCCTTGGATCCACCGCCTAGATAAGTCAAGAATGCAATGGTGTTGGTGGGGGTAATCTTCGCCACCCAAACATCCATGCTGCCACCACCAAAAGTCGCCTGGGCGGCATTTACCACCGGCATATCAGTGGATTCCGCAAAACCGGCGACGAAAATATTGCCGGAGGAATCTACATCAATTCCGCGACATTGCTCTTCCAGCGCGCCGCCGATGAAGCCACATAGCAACATCATTTCTGGGTCTACGATGAGGGTCCGGGTCGCATCGAAATCACCAACTTTTAGACGAACGGCTTTATCAGCGGTCGCCAATTCAAATTCAACTGCTACCGCTTGTTGGGTTTCACCGTTCCCACTATTGGTCGGATCGGCTGCAATCTGCCAAGCAATAGGTGCTTGGTCTTCCATCTGTGACCCGCCACGATGAACCAGCAAACTGCCGTCGTCGACGAGCTCAAGAGAATCACTGTTCGGGTAATGCACTAATAGCTCGTCTGCGCTAACCCCTGGCGCGACGTGGAAGGCGTACTTCAAGCGTGTGCCTTGCATTTCAAAAACCAAATCAATGCCGGGGCGCAGTGGAGTCTGAATCGATTGCCACGATGGCACGTTCATAATCCAATTTTCGACCTCACCGCTGCAATAATTATGAGTGGTTGGGGAAGCCGACCGCCCCGACCAACTGAGTTGTTCGGCCGCGCTGTCAAAGCTCATCTCAAAGTGCTGGCCATCACTCCATACGATTTGCACGCCTTTACTGCCGAAATAAACACTGCGGTCACGAGCGGCCACGGCAAACTGCGCGGCGTCGCTGTATTGGCCGTGGTTTTCAATAATCGACGGGGTCGGTGCAACTCGCTGCACCTGTTCCGGCACGCTGATATTGCGCTCAGTTAAAACAGAGTTGGGCGCAACAACAGGCTGTTGAAGCGCCCAACTTAGAAGGAGGAGTGGGGCGAGCATTTGGCGGATCCCCGTATCGGGGCCTGGTTAGGGTGCAAAAAGACAGGACAGGTTAGTTAGTCCTAGTCGATCTACGTATTGTTCCAGGAAATTGGGAATCCGCCACCGCCTAAAGGCTGGATGGTTTAGGAATCCCCTTTTTCGTAATCGGCCTGGAGTCCGGCTAGCACACCCGGATCGGCCAAGGTGGTCGTATCGCCGATCGCTTTGCCTTCTGCAACGTCACGGAGTAAACGACGCATAATCTTGCCGGAGCGTGTTTTAGGGAGTTCAGGAGTGAAGTGGACCTGCTCTGGGCGGGCCAGGCCGCCGATCAAAGTGCCGACGTGCTTACGTAACTCATCGGCCAATTCTGGCCCAGCCTCAAAGCCACTTCTCAGAATCACGAAGCCCACAGGGGCTTGACCTTTGAGTTCGTGGGGCACCCCAATTACGGCCGCCTCGGCAACCGCTTCGTGCGAGACCAAAGCCGATTCGATTTCCATGGTCGAGAGGCGGTGGCCGGAGACGTTCATCACGTCGTCGACGCGGCCTAGAATCCAAAGGAATCCTTGCTCATCGCGCTTGGCGCCATCGCCTGGGAAGTAAATCCCGGGGTAGCGCGACCAGTAGGCCTCTTCAAAGCGAGCGTTGTCACCCCAAATGCCGCGCAACATGGCTGGCCACGGCCGATCCAGGACCAAGTAGCCTCCGCCGGCGCCTTTGATCTCGTTGCCCTCTTCATCCAACAACCTGGCTGATATGCCTGGGAAAGGAGTCGTTGCCGAACCTGGAACAGTGGTCGTAATACCCGGCAACGGTGTGATCATGATGCCGCCGGTTTCGGTCTGCCACCAAGTGTCAACGATTGGGCACTTGCCGCCACCGATGTGGTGCAGGTACCAAACCCATGCTTCTGGGTTGATCGGCTCGCCGACCGAACCAAGCAGACGCAATGAACTCAGATCGTGAGCAGCGGGGTGCTGGTCACCCCACTTCATGAAGGCGCGGATCGCAGTAGGAGCGGTGTAGAAAACCGACACCTGGTACTTCTCAATCAGAGCCCAGAATCGATCCTGCTGCGGGAAGTCCGGCGCGCCTTCGTAAAGAACCTGCGAGACACCGTTAGCCATCGGGCCGAACACAATGTAAGTGTGACCGGTAATCCAGCCGATGTCGGCCGTGCACCAGTACACATCCTTCTCAGGCTTGAGGTCAAACACCAGGTTGGTCGTGGCATAGGCGCCGGTCATGTAACCGCCGGTCGTATGTACGATTCCCTTTGGCTTACCAGTCGTTCCGCTTGTGTAGAGGATGAACAAGATGTCCTCGGCGTCCATCACCTCGGGTAAGCAATCCGTCGGTTGCGGCACCACGACGTCGTCCCAGTAGACATCGCGTGGGTCGCCGGTAGCAGCCGTGCCGATGCCGTCGCCGCGCTTCCATATCAGCACGTTTTCGACGCTCGGGCAGTCAGCCACGGCTTCATCTACGACCACCTTCAAGTCCAAAACCTTGCCACGGCGCCAGCAGGCGTCGGCACAAACAACGGCTTTGGCCTCTTGGTCTTGCACGCGATCCTTCAGCGACGTCGACGAGAAGCCGGCGAACACAACCGAGAAAATGGCACCGATACGCGCACAGGCCAGAACCGTCATTGCCAGTTCCGGAACCATCGGCATATAGATCGCGACGCGGTCGCCTTTTTGAATGCCCAAGCTCCTCAGGCCATTGGCGACCTTGCTGACCTCAGCTAGCATGTCTGCATAGGTAAGGGTGCGCACATCTCCAGATTCGCCCTCCCAATGGAAGGCAACTCGAGTGCCATTGCCGTCAGCGACATGCCGATCCAGGCACTGCACGCTGGCGTTCATTTTTCCGCCCTCAAACCATTTGGCATAGGGCGCGTTACTCCAATCCAAAACCTTAGTCCACGGTTGATCCCAGTTGAGCTTCTTGGCCCAACCTTCCCACCAAGATTCAAAGTCGGCATCGGCCCGGGCGTAAACTTCAGGGTCGTTTACGTTCGCCTGAGCGACAAATTCCCTCGGTGGAGTGAAACTACGAGTTTCTTCTAGAAGAGTATCGAGGGCAGTAGATTGTTGCGTTTCAGTCATGACTGGTGCTTTGCTGGCCCGGCACATAGGCCGCGCGGGGAATCCATTACGAACCTAGCGATTTCTACAACGGGCGGCACCTTGCTATAAGCCAGTTCCGGGGCGGCGGCAAGTGGGCCATCGGCATGAGAATAAAGACTAAACAATGCTTTTCGGATTGCATTTCGCTCTTCGCTACTGAACCCAGAACGCTTCAACCCGATCGCATTTGGAGCGCGCCAACGCACCGGATAAGAGCCGACAACGATAGAAAATGGCGGTGCATCTTTGGTCGCCATGCAACCTCCACCGAGCAAAGTCAGACGTCCAATGCGTCCGAATTGGTGCACTGCGCAGCCGTTGGAAAGAAAAGCTCCTTCGCCGATGTGGGCATAACCACCTACAGCCGCATTGTTTACAAGGATCACCCGATTCTCGATGGTGACATTGTGTCCGACGTGCGCCCCGGCCATCATCATCACCTCATCGCCTAAGGTGGTTGCGCCTTCTTTGGTCGCGCGGTGGATAGTCACGTGCTCATACAGTCGACATTCTTTGCCAATCATAACCCGGGTGGGTTCGCCCGCGTAAGCCTTGTCTTGCGGTTCACCGCCGATCACCGTGCCGCTGCCAATTTTGGCGTTCGCGCCGATCGTAGTGCGGCCCAATAAATGCACGTGAGGTGACAACTTGCAACCGTCCCCAAGCTCGACGCCGGGTTCGATTACACAGTAGGGGCCGATCTCAATTCCGACTCCTAATTCCGCTCCCGGCATGACCACAGCCGTCGGATGAACGGTAGTTTCTTGAGTTTCCATGCAACAAGCATAGAAAATGCTCGAACCCAATGGGTCTTTCTCCGTATCCTCGGTCTGCTAGTAACTGGGCTTCCGGCGAGATCAGTCCCTTGCTCAAAATAATCACCCCCCTTCGACATCTCGCAATGGCCGTCAGTGCATGTTCACTGGCCATTGCATTTTCAGGCACTCCTGCCGTCGCAAATCCCCTCGATGCCCCGCTCAGCCCGCAAGCTGATGGTGCCGAGGTTCAAGATTTGGGCTTCAAGAGGACTTACACCATTCATGCTGACAGCGCATGGCTTGCGGATGGCCGGGTATTAAGCCCTGCCTATATCACCCTCACCAAAGGTGTGATTACCCGCATTTCCAGTCGTGAGCCGCAGGCCCAAAAATCTCTATTAGGGAGTGGCCCCAAGCCCAAGATCATTAAGGTTGACGGAACTTTGGCTGCGGGCGTGGTCGACGCATGGTCTAGTGTGCTGCCGGCTGAAATTCGCTTGGACCGACGGCCTTTGCCGTTTTCCAAGGTGGCTGACGACTTGCCCATCCAAGTGGTAGGTGCCGACCCAGCCCTCGCCGCGGCAGTAGCTGCGCAGCGGTCGGCAGGAATCGCAGCCACATATATAGGTAGAGCAGATGGAAACTTGATGCGCGGCCTTGGAGTGCCGGTAGGGTTTTCCGCTCACGACCTTCCTTATGCGGGCGGCGCTGAATTCCTAGACCTGATGGTCGCTGGTGACGCGCTGGGGGTGCAGCGGGGCATTACCGACCTCAACAACTTGTTCTCCGAGGCAGTGGGCTATCGTGATTCTGTCGACGATTACCAGGAGGAGTTGGAAAAGTATGAAGAGAGTCTGAAAAAGTATCAGGAAGAGCTCGATAAGTTCATCAAAGAGCAGAAGAAAGAGGAGGGCAAAGAGGGTGACTCCAAGGCTGATGGCGAGGACGATAAAGAGAAAAAGGAAAAGAAACGTCCCAAGCGCCCGCAACGTCCGAGCCCGCCGGTTTCCACCACTGCTAGGGATATGATCCTAGATGCCATCGATGGAAAAATTTCGGTCCGCGTGCAGGTTGAAAGTGCGGCTGGCATACGCGCCGCCATCGCTTTGCAAGAGGAGCACAACCTCAACATGATGTTGGTGGGTTGCGACGAAGCGGTGCAATGCCGTTTCGAGTTGGCCGCAGCTGGCATCGGCGTGGTACTGGATGTGAACCGGGTACACAACAAAGCCAACGGTCAACGTTTCATCGATCAGTTTCAGCAATTGCTGGATGCCGAGGTAGACGTCGCTCTTTCTAGTGGTGGTCGCAATCTCGGTCCGATGCTGCTCGCTTACGCTGGCGAAATGATTGCCCAAGGCGCCGACGCCGACGCAGTGTGGGCTGCTTTGACCTCGACTCCGGCACGGATGTTGGGCATGGCTTCCAACTTCGGCCAAATCAACCGCGGTTGCAGCGGTTCGATGATTTTGTTCGGTGGTAATTCTCCTTTCGACGCCTCCGCTTTGTTCCAGGCCCACCAGCCCAAATAAACATCATGCTAGCCGCAACGATTCTTTCCCTGGCTTTGGCCCAAGCCACCCAGGCGCCCATTTGGGCTTTGCAGCCGGAGCGCGTGATTCTGCCCGATGGTAGTTCCGCCAAAGGTGTGACCGTGTTGGTCCAGAACGGCCAAATTTTGGACGTTGGCACCGACCTTCAGCTTGCTAACAATGTGCGCAAAATGGCTTTGCCTGGCGTGCTTGCTCCCGGATTCGTTGACGCCTTTTCTGCGTATGGCACAGATCATCCAGCGCAAGAAGATTCACGTAGCCTGACTCCTTCTCTGCGGGCCGCGGATGCAATTGATTTGCGCGATGGCGATGCTTGGAAAAACTTACGCGACGCAGGTGTGACTTCTGTGCATGTACTGCCGTCACCCGGCAATGTGCAAGCTGGTTGGGGGGCAATGGCGACCACCGGCGGGGATCAAAAGCGCATTTTGAATGGCAAAACCCGTCAGGTTCTTTCGCTTGCCGCTGAGGCTGTAAACGACCGCGACTTTGGTCCGTCGTCACAAGCGGGTGCAGTCGAGTTGCTGGAGCAAAGCAAACCGCTGGAAATCAAAGATATCCAGCAAAAGGGCGCCGTCATTCACGTTGCAAGTGCCGAGGCGGTTCGTGCCGCACGCGGCATGCTGGGCAAACAAGTGGAAAGCCGTTGGCTGTTGTGGGGCGACCCGGGGCAATATGGCGGTGAATTGCGCGGTGAAATCGTCGGCATGCAAATGCCCGCAGATAGTTCTTGGAATCCACGCCAAATGGAAACGCTGAAGCGGTTGCACAAGGCCGGCGTTCAAATTACCTTCGGAACTTGGGCCAATCGTTCCGCTCGCAAACCGGCGGACCTACGGTGGGCTGCAATTTTAATGTCCCGAATGACCGGTGATCCTGCAGCAGCGATGGCTTCGATCACCTCAGCTGCTGCCAAGTTTGTTGGCAATAACAAAGTTGGCGCCATTGCCAAAGGACGTCGTGCTGACCTGGTTCTTTGGTCCGCCCATCCGCTGGATTCCACTGCCAGCATTCGTGCCGTCATGATTGGCGGCCAAACTGTTTCGCGCGGTCCCGCGCAGGAGAACTAATCATGATTAGCTCCGTACTACTAGGTTCATTGTTCGCGTTTGCGAGTACGTCGTCGGTGCCAGTTAGCGCACCAGCGCAAGATCAAACCCAAACCATTTCAGTCGACGTTTTGCACGTCGGCAATGGCGAAACGCTTGAAAACGTTTTGATCCAAGTGAATGATGGCAAGATTTCGGCCATTATTCCTGGCGGCAAAATTCCGTCGGATGCAGTTCGCGTGGAAGGCGCCCACCTGACACCAGGATTGGTTGACGCTTTTTCCTATATGGCGGTGAATCAAACCACGGTCGAGGAATCGCGTGAAACTACGGCCAGTGCATCTTTGGCTAGGTCGATTCGCTTGGCTGACCCGGCCTTCCAAATCGCGCTTGCCGAAGGTGTTACCACGGCATTTTTGACCCCGGATTCGCTAAACGTGTTCGGCGGAATGGCAGCGGTCGTGAAAACTGCCGGTGGTCAACCTGCCGACCTCTTTGCCGACGCTGGCAGTGCCGCCCAAATCATCGGTGCCGACGTCGCGCTGAAAATTAGTTTGGGCAACGACGTTTCGATGGGGAACCATCCGCCATTCGGGCGTCCGAGCGGTTTTTACTCACGCCGCCCAACCACGCGGATGGGTGCAGTTTGGGAAGTACGACGTCAGTTTTACCGTGCCAAGCGCTACATGGAGCAGCGCAAAAACGGCAGTGCCGAAGTGGACGCCGACCTCGAAGTTTTGGCCAAAGTGCTGCGCGGGGAAATGCCTCTGCGGGTGCAGGCTCGTCGCAACAATGACATTCAAACCGTGCTGCGATTGGCAGTAGAGTTGGGGTGGAAGGACGTCACCATTGAAGAAGCAACCGAAGCTTTCCGTTGCGCCGATTTGTTGAAAGCTGCTGGCATCCAGGTGGTTGCCGGCCCTGCTTACGATCAACGTTCGCGCGCCATCGCTTCTGGGCCGAGTTTGGCTGAATTGCGCATGGCTGCTGACCCGCCGCCTATATGCTGTGAAAACCTGCACGAGGATTTGTTTCTTACCAATTGGGAGGACGGCGGTCCGGTTTATCCCAAACACGTGTGTGAGACTGACACCACCTTCCGTGCTGGTCTAGAAGTGCCTCGCAACCAATACGGTTTGCCCATCGATCCCAACTTTGATGATCATGACGATCACGATCACGAGTCCGCAATGGGAGACCTCTCTGGTTTGGCGTTGGACCTCGCCTTGCTGGTACGCACGCCGCGCACCGCTACTGGATTAAGCAGTGGCCGTTTTAGTGAAGGCGATCAAGCCACACCTGCTTTGGCCGCTCTGCTTGATCAAGCTGGCGTCACAACCGTGCTCGGCGCTGCCGAAGCGCATGATCAAAGCCTGACCGAATCCAGTCTGATTCATCAAGCTCGCCGCGCGGTGCAATACGGGTTAGCTCCCGAAAAAGCACTCGCCATGGTGACTACTCGCGCCGCGGAGTTCTGCGGCATGGCTGACCGTATCGGTTTGGCCAAGGTCGGTTACGACGCCGACCTCGTGTTGTGGTCCGGAGATCCTCTGAGTGCCACGTCTCGACCCATTCTCATCCTGGTCGACGGCCAGGTCATGCTCGACAACCGTAACTGACCCTTACCTGGTCTTCGCAACTACCGGATCCATGAGTAAAGCCGCTCTGCTTTTCCCTGCTCTGCTTCTCGCCGCGCCAGTCGCGGCAGAACCTGCTGCAGCCCAAGATGGCAATGTCGCCGTTCGTGCTGGCAAGGTCATTACCGCCCCTGGTCAAGTCATCGAAAATGGCACCGTTGTGGTGCAAAACGGCCGCATTGTGGCCGTTGGTGGCCCTGATCTTGAAGTGCCTTTTGACACCATGCTGCGTGAATATCCTGACGGAGTTCTGTTTGCAGGTTTCACCGAGGCGCACACCTCCGACGGTTTGGACCGACCCAACGAAAACGTGCCAGTCGCACCGTTTTTGAACGTGGCCGATTCCATCGACCCAGTTTCCTTCTACTTTGAAGATGAACTGCGCGGTGGCACCACGGCAATCGGGGTCATTCCAGGCAACAACTGTGTGATTGGTGGCCGCGGGGCGGTCGTCGCACCGACGGGTCGCACGGTCGAGGAAATGGCGCTGTCGTCGGCAATGGGCATGAAGATTGCCATCGGGCCCAAGTGGGGTTGGAGTCGCAGCACGCAGCTCGCCGAACTTCGCGAAGCCGAAAGCAAGCTCAATGATTCGCTGCGTCGCCTTGGCCAGAGATTGCTCGATCAAGAAGCCGATCAAGCCGACGCCGTTAAAGCAGGTGAAGATGCACCGGAGAAAAAGGAAGACGAGGACGACTTGGATAGTGCCGGCGGCTTCATTCAGTTCGGCGACGACTTCCCAGGTAAGGCTTTGATCTCGGAAGAGGATCTCAATGATCCCGATCGCGGATTGGCTGACATCTTGAATGGCAGTGATCGCATTTGGTTGGCTTGTCCAGATGCCACCGACGTGATGCACGGCATCCGCTGGGTCAAAGAGCATGGCCTACTCGATCAGACTGTTTTTGTAGTGGAAGCCGGCGCTCATAAGGCCGCGTCGATGTTGGCCGAAACGGGCCGCCCAGTTGCTTTGACCGGTGGCTTGTTCCACATCGAAATCGACCTCGTCACGCGCAAAGAAGAACGCACCTTCGCGCCAAAAGTATTCGCCGACGCGGGTGTTACTCTGACCATCGGTTCGGAAAAGGGTCGTATGGGACCTGATCGCTTGGCTTACCAGGCTGCCACTTGCGTACGCGAAGGCGTCGCCAAAGATGCCGCCCTCGCAATGGTGTCCAGCAACGCTGGCACACTGTGGGGCATGGAGGGCAAGATTGGAGTGCTCGCCGAAGGTGCCATCGGCAACATGGTGATCCTCAGTGGGGATCCACTTTCTTTGCAATCCAAAGTCATCAAAGTTTGGGTCGCAGGAAACGAAGCTTACGACCGCGCCAACGATGTCCGTCTGCAGCGTCTGCTGGAGGGAGCCGAGCAGTGAAAAGATTTCTCGTTCTTGCCGCGATAGCCGTGGCCGCCACGCCAGCGTTAATTTCGCTTGGCGGTGAGCGTAGCGAAGCAGAACCGCCTAGCTGGTTGCAAGGCGAAGGCACCCTTAAGGGTTACCAGGCCGCACGGATTTACGTCGACGGTAACCAGGTGCGCGATGACGCCGTACTGTTGGTCCGCGACGGCAAAGTTGCTGCCGTCGTCGGCATGGACGAAGTGCCGCCGTTAGTAGAAGTGGTGAACCTAGGCAACGCTCGCATCGTGCCGGGTTTGGTCGCAGCGGATAGCCCGCTGACTGGCAATGGCAACCAAGGCGATTTGTCGATGGGAGCTCACCGGCGCGCATTCGACGACTTTGATCCATTTTTAGAAATGGACAAGGTGCTTGAGCGCGGCATCACTACTTTTTACCTGTCTCCGGACCGTCGACGCCTAGTCGGTGGGCGCGGTGCGGTAGTGAAATCTGCTGGTGACCATCGCATTTTGATGGAACAAAGCGACCTGCGTGTTTCGCTGCAGTCGTCGGCGTTTTATCCACCTTCTTACTTCCGTCCGCCGGTACCTCCGACGTCGGAAAACCCAATCGTGCCAGCCCAACCGCAAGCACCTCAATCCAGAGCCGGTGCTTTGATGGCGTTACGCGAAAGCGCTGCTCAAGCCAAATGGGGAGTGACCGACGTGCATTCCAAGGCGTTGGCTAGCTTTTTGAAAAATGGTGGTTTGCTACGAGTGGCTGCTGACCAAGAAGCGGAAATCCGCAGCGCGTTGGATCTGGCCAAAGAATGGGGCACGCCGCTGTTGCTGGACGGTGCCAATGGCGCTCAAGATCTAGCCGCTGCAATGGCCAATCAGCGCTCGCTGGTCATCTTTCATCCGCCGCTGTTTTCCTCGTTGGTGGACATGGGCCCGGATTGGGAAGCCCCAGCGCCCGACGCCTTGCGCACTCTGGTTGACGCCGGAGTTGCGGTTGCGCTCAGCCCTGGCATGCATGGACGTTGGACTTGGTTGCTGGAATCGGCTTCCGCAGCTACCGGATATGGTTTGACCGAAGCTGAAGCTTTGGCCGGCGTAACTAACCAAGCTGCGACCGCTTTGGGTGTAGCCGATCGGGTCGGTAGTTTGCGCGAAGGGCGTGATGCTGACTTCTTGATTATGGCCGGCGATCCATTGGATCCTGCTGCATCTGTGAGTCAGGTCTTCATCGACGGCAACAAGGTTTGGGATCGTGCTTCATTAAATAATGAGCGCGCCGCAGCGGACGAAACTGTCGCAGCCGACGCTCCTGTTGTTTTGCGCGGTGGCACCCTTTGGACTGGACATGGTCCTCCTATTACTGGTGGGGTGGAAGTGTTGCTGAAGAACGGTCGCGTGGTTGCGGCTGGCAAGCAGGTTCCGCATCCGGCTGGAGCACGCATCATTGATGGGGGAGCAGGCGCACACCTGACTCCTGGATTTATTGATGCCCGCAGTACGCATGGCGTCGGCAGTAGTGTGGACCCGAATGCAGTGCTAGGTTTACTCGCAGGTGGTTCCCGTTATAAGGATAGTTGGCAAGAACTGGCGCGCAGTGGAATCACCACTGCGGTCATTGGCCCGAGCCGCGTGACTACGACTGGAGTTTTGGCCACAGCGATGAAAACTGCCGCAGGTGGTGCCGATGATGCCTACCTGGAAGGCCATCAAGCCGTGCTGATTGATGTCCGCACCAACAATCCATTTGACTTGCAAAGCCGTTTGCAAGGCACGTTGCGGAGTGGCAAAGGCTACTTTGATAAGTGGGAAAAATACCGTGCTGATCGTGCCCAGTGGGAAGCCGAGCAGGTGAGCAAAAAGGAGGATGAACGTTCTGCTTCTGAGGCTGATTTACGTAAGCGATTGGCCACCGGCGCGGCCGTGGTTGCGGAAAAAGTAGAGGCTGAAGCTGAGGTGGTGGAAGAAAAAGCCGTTGAGGTTGTAGTCAAAGAGGTCGACCCGATTAACGGACTTTGGGTAGGCACCGTCGAAGATGAGCGTCTGCCCGAGGCGGTGGAAGTGAATGCGCGTTTGTTCCACAAAGGCGCAAAACTAACCGGTATATTCTCGTCGCCTATGGCGCCAGGAGAAAGTCCCGAACTCGAAGGCACCTGGGATGCAGAAGCGAAGAAGGCTCGATTTGAAATTAGCGAGCAGGGCATCCAAATCGTGATCGAAGGCACTGTTGACGCCGACGACCACATGTCGGTTACGGTCGAGGTTCCCGGCATGGGTTCGACCTCTTTCGAAATGGTGCGGACTGAGGTAGACGAAGGCCCAGTCAAGGCTTCGCGCAAGCGTGCAAAGAAAGATGCCGGTCCACAGCCTCCGTCCATAAACGGAAGTATGGAAGGGCTGCGCGCACTGTATGAAGATAGGGCGACTGCTTTGGTCTACGCCAATACCGCCGAAGAAATTCGCACTGCAATCAACGTCTTTGGCGAAGCAAAATTGCCGATGCAACTCATCGGAGGCGAGGAAGCAGCCGAGGTCGCGGAGTTGCTGCGCAGTAAGAACATCGGCGTGGTGGTTTCTAGCATTTTGGTTCAGCGTCAAGACGGCGCCGACGTAGTTCCTGCAGTCGGCTTGCAGGAGTTGGGTGTGGCGGTTGCCTTCCAATCGGCGACTTCAGGCCGTCGCGCGGCGATGCTACCGCAGGCATTGAGCATGGCTGCTCGATTCGGTTTGGGCACCGAACAAATCCTGCAAGGATTGACCTCGAGTGCAGCTAAGTTGCTTGGCATTGAGGATCGTGTCGGCAGCTTGACTCCAGGTTTGGATGGCGACGTGGTGATGCACGATGGTCCCCCGTTTGATCTCAAGACTCGAATCACGCACGTGTTCGTGAATGGCGTAGAGGTGCCACAAAAATGATTGCCGGAGTAGCAACTTTACTACTTGCCGCCGCAGCAATGCTGGCGCCGCAAGCGCAGGACGAGATCGTGGTTTACCGCGCCTCCAAGGTGTTCACCGCTGAAAAGGGCGGCATGATCAACAATGGAGCTATGGCGGTTGTAGGCAGCAAAATTAAGGCTGCAGCTACCGCTTCCGAAGTCATGGCGCAGTTTCCCAATGCCAAAGTCGTTGACTTGGGTGACTATTGGCTGGTTCCGGGTTGCGTGGAAGCACACAACCACGTTGCCGGTTCATTGCGTGACCTGAACGACACAGTTTACTTGACCAACCCCGCGCTGGAAACCCATGGCGTGCTTGAGCCGCAGAATCCTTACCTCAAGGATTCGATTGCCGGTGGCATTACCTCGGCGTTGTTCATTCCAGGATCGGGTTCCAACATGGGCGGTTTCGGCATGTTGGTGAAGACTTCGGGCAAAACTGTCGAAGAGATGGTTGTACGCAGCCCTGGCTCATTGAAAATTGCGCAGGCCGGTAACCCTGAGCGTTACGGCTTTGGCGTAGGCCGCGCGATGATGAACTGGAATACGCGCGACACTTTGTCTAAGGGCATTGAGTGGGTCCGCGCCTACCGCGCTGGCGAAGTCGAGTGGGATCCTAAGTGGGCAAACTTTGAAGGCTTGGTCGATCGCACCACCCCGGTTTCGGTGCACACTCAGATTTACCAGGTTGTCATGCAGACCATCGTCATGCAAAAGAACCAACTTGGTTTGGCTCCTTTCATTGACCACGGTACTTTCGACGGATTCAAGGCTGGTTCTTTGGCTGTAGAAAGTGGCGTGCCGGTCATGAATGGTCCACGTGAATTCTGGTGGGATCGTTCCAGTGCACGCATCGTCGGCAACGGTGCCGGTTGGTTTGAATACGTGAAGGACGGCCTGCTGCTCGGTTACAACACCGACGCTCCGGTCATCCCGCAGGAAGAGCTGCCTTATCAAGCCGCGATGGGCGTGCGTTTCGGCGCAGGCACGAGCGAAGACGGCTTGCTTGGCGTGACTTCTCACCCGGCCAAAGCGTTGCTCATTGAAGACGTCGCCGGTTCGTTGAAACCTGGTCTGGACGCTGATTTTGTGGTCTGGACTGGCAATCCCATCGACCCTCGTTCGCACGTGATCAAAGCGTACGTACGCGGCGAATTGGTTTACGACTCCAACGCAGGTCGGCGCTACTAAAGCGATTCCGTCATGTTGCTTAGCCTCATTACTCTGTGTTTGGCAGCCCAAGAGGGCAAGGTCATCGACGTCGGCATTGCGATGCCAATGACGTCGCGCACGGTAATTCACAATGCGCGCATCGTGGTTGAAGGCAAACGCATCGTGGCGGTAGGCAAACAGAGCGAAGTCGCGATACCTGATGGGTACCAACACTTGGTTTATGCCGATTCGGTTGCCTTCCCAGGCGCGGTGGATTTGCATTCACACATCCAAACCGGCGGCTGGGAAGACATCAATGACATGGTGCACCCGGACAACCCGGAGCTGCGCGTGCTGGATACGGTGCGGCCGTGGAACTTGATGTACCGCGATGCGTCGGCGGGCGGCGTGACCACGGTCAACAACATTCCTGGATCGGGCACCAATATGTCTGGAGCTGGTGTGTTAGTAAAATTAAAGCCTGCAGCTCACGACGTCGACGTAGCGATTTTGCGCCACCCCGGCTCGGTCAAAATTGCACAGGGTTACAACCCCGAACGCAGCGCCGACCTCGGCGGCACCCGTATGGGCATGTGGTGGATGCTGCGATGGTGGTTGGATGAAGCGCGCACCGTCGCTAAATCCGGCAACCTAGACGACCGTCCCGATGTCAACCAAATCGCGCAAATCGAACTCGGCCACCACCCT
>JACNIZ010000208.1 GCA_014382805.1 Planctomycetota bacterium | reverse complement strand
TCCACGCCGAGCACCGCGCCTTGATCGGGGACGGCTAGGGTCAGGCGATGGCACTGTTGGAGTATCTGGCGGACGCGGGCATCGTTGCAGGCGAAAATGGCGGCGGGTTTCGCTAGGTTCAGCAGCCACTTAGCGAGAGCCGGGTCTTTGGAATGCAGCGGATTTTCACGCCTAAAGGTGTGCGTACTTAGAATTTGATTGCGAATTGGGTGGAAGGCGTCGGCGTTCATTCCATGCCATTGAGCCTGACGGATGAAAGCCGACTCGCGGGCGTCGGAAAAGTCTACGCCGGGAAAACCGCAATAGGCGAGATGGCGGAAACCACTTTGCAGAAAATGTTCGACCGCTAGCGCGGCGGTGGCGGCCGGATCGGTATCCAAGGCCGGTACGCCGGGCAACTTCAAGCGGCAGCGCAGATCGACCAGGGGGATATCCAGTTCCATCACCGCATCGGCCATTTCTTGCGTTTCTAGGCGGGCGAGGATTCCGTCGCCAGTCCAATTGCGTAACCAGGCTGGTGGGGCCTCTTCCAAACTGCGTTCGACGTAATGCAGGGACCAATCGCCGCGTAGGTGGGCGTAGGTTGCAATTCCGCGCAATAGCCCTCGTCCGTAGGAACGGGAAGTTTCAATTAACAGCGCGACGCGGCGGCGGGATGCAGGCATTTTCAGTGGCGGAAAACTGACATCAGTTGTAACGGGTTGGTTGACGTCCTATTCATGGAAAAGGATGTTATCCGCTGAAACCGGGGTTGAAAGAGATTATTTGAGCGTCACAAGCTTGCGGCATTTGTCGAGTGGAATGACGGATTCTGGTAATGCACGGCTCTGGCCTGGGATCTAAGATCGCATCTAGCGTTAGCTCATCTAGATCATTTGCCGCGCGCTATGGCCAACATTCCTTCCACAAAGCTACCCGTCCGCGCCTGGACCGAAACGGTCAGTATTCCCACCTATGGCGTGGGTCAGCCGGATCGCAACCCCATGTTCCTGGACAAACGGGTTTATCAGGGCAGCAGCGGGGCGGTTTATCCGTTTGCGGTGATTGATAAAATTGAAGACGAAAAAGAGGACCGCGATTACGTCGGCGTTTGGTTGGAGAACGAATATTTACGGGTCCTGATTCTGCCTCAGCTTGGTGGCCGCGTGCAAATGGCGCTGGATAAGACCAATGATTTTCATTTCGTTTATCACAACCGGGTGATCAAGCCAGCATTGGTTGGCCTGACCGGGCCGTGGATCAGCGGTGGCATTGAATTTAATTGGCCGCAGCACCACCGACCCAGCACTTTTATGCCGGTGGACTGGGAGATTGAAGAACATTGCGACGGCAGCCGCACAGTTTGGTGCAGTGAAATTGATCGCATGAATGGCACCAAGAGTATGCATGGATTGCGTTTATCACCTGGCCGTGCAGTACTGGAAGTTCAAGTGCGACTTTTTAATCGTACTGCGGAGCCACAGAGCTTTTTATGGTGGACGAATCCAGCTTTCCCAGCTGGCGATCACCATCAATCGGTATTTCCGCCCGACGTGCGCGCGGTGATGGATCATGGCAAACGCGCGGTTTCCGACTTCCCAATCGCGACCGGCACTTACTACAAAATTGACTACTCGCCGGGCACTGATATTTCAAGATATCGCAATATCCCAGTGCCGACGTCCTACATGGCATTCCGTTCTGATTTCGATTTTGTTGGCTGCTATGACCATGAGCGCCGCGCAGGTTTATTGCATGTGGCTGATCACCATGTTGCGCCGGGCAAAAAGCAATGGACCTGGGGTAACGGTGAATTCGGCCGCGCCTGGGATCGCCATCTGACGGATGAAGATGGACCCTATATCGAATTGATGACGGGTGCTTTCACTGACAACCAGCCTGACTTTACCTGGCTCGCACCGTTTGAGGAGAAGCGCTTTAGTCAGTATTTCTTTCCCTATAAAAAAATTGATTTGGTCAAAAATGCCAGTGTCGATGCGGCAGTGGGAATGCAGGTGAATGATAAAAAAATCCAAATTCAAGCCTATTTGACCAGTGTGAAATCTGCTGTTCAGGTCCAGCTAATAAAGGCGAATGAGGTCTTGAAACATTGGGTTATCGATGCCTCGCCTACTCAACCATTTCATGCCATCTACCCTGCTGGCGGAGCCAAAGAAGGCGATTTACAACTACGACTTTTGGACAGCGACGGAAATTTGTTGGTGAGTTATGTTCCAGCCGATGTACCGGAACATGGGCTTCCAGAGCCTGCTGCGGCGATACCTCAGCCAAATCAACTGGAGTCCATCGAAGCTCTTTACCTCGCTGGACTGCATTTGGAACAATACCGCCACGCCACGCGTGAACCTGCGGACTATTACCGCGAAGGTTTGCGTCGTGATCCAGGTGACGCGCGCTGCAATGAGGCGCTGGGAATGTTGCTTTATCGGCGTGGTTTGTTTCGCCAGGCGCAAGAGTATTTCCAACGGGCCGTGGATCGCTTGTGTACCCACAACTCAAATCCATCACGTGGGGGTGCGCATTATGGCTTGGGATTAGCCATGGAACGACAGGGCGGATTTACCGCGGCAACGAAGGCTTATGCCAAAGCAAGTTGGTGTGACGATACCCGCGGTCCGGCACATTTTGCACTTGCTCGTCTTGCTTGCAGAGATCGAGAATGGTGTCGGGCATTCCAACAATTAGAAAAAGCGCTTGAACATCAGCCTGCTAACTTACGCGCCCGTCATTTGCGTGCTTACTTGCTGGTCCATCAGAACCGCCTTGCTGAGGCGCGGGAAGAACTACAAAAAATCTTTGCCAGCGATCCATTTCAAGGTGGGGCGTTATTTGAATCCTACCTTTTGGACCCGACCTGCGCAAATCATCTAAAACGACGACTAGCAACCAGCGCGCACAACTACTTGGAATTAGCTCGCGATTACGAATCTGCGGGTTTGTTTGGGCGGGCCATCGCGGTTTTGGAATTCTTTCTTTCTCTCCAGCCTGATGGCGACGCAAACGGTGAGGTTCATGACTGTCTCGCTGATTATTCCAGGCAGTTGTCAAGCTCTGGGGAAATCGTCGCTCATGCCTGCAAAGCAGCCGATCCTCCGCGGATGGCAGCGGGAGCAACGCCTGACTTCTATTTCCCGAACCGCTTGGAATCGATCGCTATGTTGCAGCGCGGCATGCGAGCCAACCCGGACGATGCCCGCTTGCCCTATGCATTAGGGAATCTGTGGTATTCCAAGCGCCAAGCGGAAAAAGCCATCGCCTGTTGGCAAACTGCTGTCAAAATCAATCCAAACTTCGCCACCGCGCAGCGGAATCTTGGACTGGCGGCATTCAACGCGCAAAAAGACCCCAGCGAAGCATGGATGAGATATGAACTCGCCTTTGCATTAAATCCCAGCGACGCCCGGATTTTGTTCGAGTTGGATCAGCTCGCAAAGCGCTTGGCGCATGACCCGGCCGATCGTTTGCGTCGCTTGCAGAAGTATCCATCCATTGTCGATCAACGTGATGACTTGACTTTAGAACTGGTCACGTTGCTCAATCTCATTGGCCAGCATCGCGCCGCTCTTACGGTTATTTCAAAGCGCAACTTTCATCCTTGGGAAGGTGGCGAAGGCAAGGTTGCCGCGCAGTACACCTTGGCGTTAACCGAACTCGCCAGGACTGCCTTACGTGCCGAACAATCCGATGTCGCATTGGATTATTTGCAGCAAACGCTAGAGTGGCCGCATAATCTAGGCGAAGGCAAACTCGCGGCTCACCAAGAGAATCTCATTCACTTACTGCGCGGCTTAGCTTTACGTCAACTTGGCCTGGACGCCGACGCGAATGCCGCCTTTGAGCTAGCCTCCATTGGCATGAGTGATTTGAGGGCAGCACGCTTTTATAACGATCAACCCGCTGAATCGATCTACTACCAAGGATTGGCGTTGCGCCAGCTGAATCGGGATGAGGAGGCGCTTTGCCGCTTTCAATTGTTGTATCAGTATGGCGATCAAGAGCTAGGGCGAAAACAAACCATCGATTACTTTGCCGTTTCATTACCAGACTTTTTAGTTTTCGACGCCGATCTTGAATTGAATCACCAAATCCACTGCCGCTTTCTAATGGCATTGGCACTCACCGGCATGGGGCGTGAGGCTAATGCAATTGAGCAGCAAAAACGAGTGTTGCAAATGGATCCTTCGCATAGTGGCGCGCGCTTGCTTTGCATTCCGAATGGCCAATCCACCAACAAACGATGACCAGCATCATGCTTGAGAATGAGAGTATGAGGTTGCGGATTGCTCCGCGAGTCGGTGGCAAAATCGTGGAGTTAATTTCCAAAAAGGCTGCACGGTCGTGGTCATGGGAAAACCCAGAATTGCCCCAGCGCCAACCTCATCCCGGTGATTCTTACATGAAGGATTTTGACACCGGTTGCTTTTTGAGGTTGGTTTTTGATGATCCAGCCTTACCTTACTTGTGGTGCGCACATCCACTCTTTCGGCTCAATCCCGGCATGCCACTCCACCTGCCGGCTAAAAGTCGGTTCAAAGTGGTCGATCAATTTGGCGTCGGCGGACGGGCGGTGGGCACCCCCATTGCATGGCCGATCTCGCAAAGCTCTAGCAAAAAATTCTTCGATCTTTCTCATCCCGCTGATTGCCCACCTGGATTGGCTGCAAAACTTTTCCGTGGGCCTCTGGCC
>JACNIZ010000261.1 GCA_014382805.1 Planctomycetota bacterium | reverse complement strand
CAACTGCGGCCGCTGTTTACTTTGCGATTAAGTATCGCAAGTCCAAGTGCCCGGAACCGCAACCTTCCCCTAGCCACAACAATACGTTGGAAATGGTGTGGACCATTATTCCGACCCTGTTATGCGTTTGGTTCTTCTACATCGGTGTAGATGGTTACATCAACCGTCGCGTCGCTCCAGAAGGGTCCTACGAAATCCAAGTGACCGGGCAAAAGTGGAGTTGGCTATTCACCTATCCAAACGGCGCGCAATCGACTGAATTGCACGCTCCAGCGAATGAAAACGTGCGCCTGATTTTGGATTCGCGCGATGTCATTCACAGCGTTTGGATTCCTGAATTCCGCATCAAGCAAGACGTCGTTCCAGGTCGTTACACCGAAACTTGGTTTAACTCGACGATCATTGGCGAATTCACAATGAAGTGCACCGAATATTGTGGCACCGATCACTCTGGAATGTATGCGCCGGTCATCATTCAAGAAAAAGCAGACTTCGACGCTTGGTTAGCCGCAAACAGCAACCCACTGGAAGGCCTGACTCCTGCCGAGGCTGGAGAAAAGCTGGTGACTCTACGCGGTTGTTTGGCTTGTCACTCGGTTGATGGCTCGCCATTGATTGGCCCTAGCCTTAAGGGCGTGTTTGGCAGCGAACGCAAGTTCACTGATGGCTCTACGGCAATCGCAGATGAAAATTACATCCGCGAGTCGTTGCTCGAACCGAATACCAAAATTGTGGAAGGCTACGCGCCGGTCATGTCGGTGTTCAATCACTTGCCGGAGGAAGAAATCTCCGCCCTCATCGCCTACCTCAAGACTGTCAAGTAGGAGAGAAGCATGACTACTACCGATCCCTCCGTGAACTACCTGAATCACGAAAAAGGTCTGCGCTCCTGGTTGATGACTCTCGACCATAAGCGCCTCGGCCTGATGTACATGTGGTCCACTTTTGTGGCCATGTTGCTAGGTGGTTCTTTTGCATTGGCCTTGCGCCTCGAACTGTTTGCCCCAGGCCAGCAGATCATGAGCAAGGACTTTTACAACCACATGTTTACGCTGCACGGCGCGGTAATGATCTTTTTGGTGATCATTCCGAGTATTCCGGCTGCACTAGGCAACTTCGTGTTGCCCATCATGTTGGGGGCGAAGGACGTTGCCTTCCCCAAACTCAACCGATTCTCCTATCACCTCTATCTGACAGGGGCCGTCTTTTTGATAGCGGCCATATTGACAGGTGGTTTGGATACCGGTTGGACCTTTTACACGCCTTACAGCACATCGACCGATACTTCGGTAATTATTGCGGTTATGGGCGCATTCATTCTTGGCTTTAGTTCGATCTTTACCGGCCTGAACTTCATCGCCACGATTCACAAAATGCGACCGCCGGGAATGACCTGGTTCCGCATGCCGCTGTTGTTGTGGGCGCTTTACGCGACGTCGGTGATTCAGATCCTGGCTACGCCAGTACTCGGTATTGCACTGCTGATGCTGATAGTCGAGCGCGTGTTAGGCGTCGGCATTTTGGACCCGGCTTTGGGCGGTGACCCGGTACTGTTTCAGCACTTGTTCTGGTTCTACAGTCACCCGGCGGTGTACGTGATGATTCTGCCTGCCATGGGTGTGTTGTCGGAAATGTTCGCGGTTTACAGCCGCAAGCAGATCTTCGGCTACCGCTACATCGCATACAGTTCCATCTCCATCGCCATCGTAAGTTTCATTGTTTGGGGCCACCACCTTTACGTCAGCGGTCAGTCGACAATGGTTTCGGTGATCTTCTCGGCGATTACTTTCACCGTTGCGATCCCGTCAGCGATTAAGGTGTTTAACTGGATCGCTACCATGTACAAAGGTTCGATTAACCTCACCACCGGCATGATTTCAGCGCTGGCAGTGATCTGGTTGTTCGGCATTGGTGGCTTGACTGGCCTTTGGATGGCCAACCTGTCTACCGACATGCACCTGCATGACACTTACTTTGTGGTTTCTCACTTTCACTTTGTGATGGTAGGTTCGGCACTTTTTTCCTACCTGGGTGCGGTTCACCACTGGTGGCCGAAGATGTTCGGTGTGATGTACGACGAAGGCAAAGGCCGACTGTGGACGATCATGACCTTCATCGGGTTTAACATCACCTTCTTGCCTCAGTTTTTGCTTGGCACACGCGGTATGCCACGTCGTTACTTCGACTATGCGCCGCAGTTTGAATTCCTCAACAAAGTCTCAACGATTGGTTCCATGATCGTTGGCTTGAGCATTGTCATGGTGTTCTGGAACTTGTTGCGCTCGCTCAAGAATGGCAAAAAGGCTCCTGCCAACCCTTGGGGTGGCGTAACTCTGGAATGGCAGTGCGCTTCACCGCCATCTCCGCATAACTTCGAAGATGCGCCGACCGTCGGCGATCCATACGACATGTCGCAAAACCGCTTCGTTTCGGATGAGGAAGGCTACGTGCCTGTGACTCCAAGTGAGAACGACCCTTACGTTTACCAAGTAAAAGTCGAGGAGGCCTAAGAATGAGTTCTGACCACCACGACCCGCTGCTCGCTCATCATTTCGATGACATGGAGCAGCAGTTTGACACCAATAAATTCGGAATGTGGGTGTTCCTGCTCACAGAGATTCTGTTTTTTAGTGGTTTGTTTGTGGCTTACGCGGTTTACCGCAGTAACCACTCCGACGTTTTCGAATACGCGTCGCAGTACTTGAATACCAACCTTGGTGCTCTCAACACCATTGTGCTGTTGCTGAGTTCCTTCACAGCTGCATGGGCGGTAAGAGCAGCGCAATTGGGGCAAAACGGGTTGGTCACCAAGTTGCTTGGTGTGACAGTTCTTTGCGCTTTTGGCTTCATGGCTATTAAGGCCGAAGAATACAGTCATAAGTACCACGAGGGTTTGCTGTGGGGAGGCGCCGAACATTCGATCTTCAAGGTCGATACCAACACTGTCGATCCAGCCGTTGCCGAGCACAGTGAATACTGGTCCGAGGTGAAAGAACTCCCACCTGAGTTCCGTCGCCAAATCGGCATATTTTTCGGCATTTACTTCTGTTTGACGGGTTTGCACGGCATTCACGTCATCATCGGCATCATTGTCATTCTGTGGTTGATGAGGCGAAATGTGCGAGGGGACTTTTCCCCCCAGAAATACGACGCGATTGACCTAGGTGCGCTGTACTGGCACTTGGTTGACCTCATCTGGATTTACCTCTTCCCGCTCCTCTACCTGATCAGCTAACCATGAGCAATACTCACGACGAACACTCCGGCCCAGGCCACGTGCTGCCGATGAAAATGCTGGTGGGCACCTTCGTTGCCCTGCTGGCATTGACCGTGCTCACGGTGATCACTGGCAAGATGAGCTTATATGGCTTCGATCTTTCGATCGCCATGCTGATCGCCACGGTCAAAGCGACCTTGGTCGCCATGATCTTCATGCACTTGAAATGGGATCGCCCATTTAACGGATACATCTTCCTGGTTGCAGTTCTCTTTGTGGGCATGTTCCTTGCTTACGTCGTGGCCGACACCAAGGAATATCAGCCGGACATTAAAGGGTGGACGGACCAGCAAATCTCGAAACCAGCCAGCGAATAAAGCAAGCGGTTGGGGAGGACGTTCGTGTCCTCCCTGCCGGAACCGGTGCTTTAGGGCTGAAAGCCTTTTTGGCTTCTTTGTCCATCCTATTTGTCGCGACTCTTTGCTCCTTTTGGATTGTTCGCGGCCAAGCAGATTTTTGGTCGCAAGGACTGCCGGGAGTTCCAAAAGGGATGTGGGCAAGCACGCTCATCTTGGCGTTGCTTTCCGCAACTTCAGAACTCGCCTGCCGCAACCACGCGCGCTCTCAAGCGGTTTACCGGCGCTGGTTCACGATTTCCTTTGTTTTGGCGATCGGCTTCATCGTCAGCCAATTCCTCAATTGGCAAGAGCTCTATAGCCTCAAGTTAACTCCGAAGGCAAAGTCACTTTATTCCTTCAGCTTTTACATGTTGACTGGATTGCATGCCATTCACGTCATCGGCGGATTGGTCTGGCATACGCTTGCGCTGGGTAAGGTCCGGTCAGGCACAGGAACCGCCGAAGTTTTGCGCAACACAGCGGTTTATTGGCATTTCCTCGGCCTGTGCTGGGTGGTCCTATTTGGTAGTTTGTTGCTTTCGACTATTGACGATCTTACCGGTGTCCAAATCGTCAACGCCTGTTGGTGGATTACTGGTTTTTCCACTCTCATGTTCGTTTTTTGTTGGCTGCGAGCGGTGATAGCCATCCATCGCCTAGAGGGCGCCGCCATGGCCGCTTTATCCCTTATCCCCATCGTTGCCTTCCTACGCGCCTTTATGGCCGCCGACGAAACCCGGATGCGCTCAACTCTTACTTGGTGGACTGTTTGGTTTGGATTGATCCTGGTGGGCTTGTCCATCGGCTTCGCCATTAAATTTCACGTAGAACGGGTCTGACTTTGGACCTAAACATGGGCGCAGGGCTATGATTCTTTTGGTTGAATCAGGGCCTCCCTAGTCATTCCCAATAGCGCCATGCCTCCCATCACCGCCATTCAGATTTACTCATTCCTTCACGTCGCCAGTGCTTTTTTATTGGTTGGCCTCACTTTTAAGATTTTTGCCAAACCCAATCCAGCAAGCCGGAAAACGAGCTTGATGATGGGGGGCATACTTGCCTTACTCATGTTGGTTGGAGGCTTTGGCTTGCAAGCTCGGTATGAATTAGGCTTCCCAGTCTGGCTGATCGTGAAAATCGTCTGCTGGTTGGTCTTGAGTGCCATGGCCGGCATGGCTTACCGCAAACCTGCGAGCATCGGCTCTTTGGTTTGGCTAACCCGGCTGGTCGTATTAATTGCAGTTGCAATGGCTTACTTCCGCCCGTTTTAGTCTTAAGTAGAAGCGCCAACAACTGGGCCTAGGGATACTAGCCAGAGCGCTTAGTGCCTATCCTTAGCGGCCTTTCAGGCCTGGCAAGGAGCGACTTTTTCATTGTCATTCCGAACTCAGGGATTATTGACCCCCATGGTACGCAGAAGAATTCTGATCATGGGGGCCGCCGGTCGCGACTTCCATAACTTCAACACGCTATTCCGTAACGCCCCAGATATGGAGGTTGTTGCATTTACCGCCACTCAGATACCGAATATTGAAGGCCGTACCTATCCTCCTGAATTGGCTGGAAAGCTGTACCCAAATGGCATTCCTATTTACCCTGAATCGGACCTATCTGAACTAATTAAGGACCTGAAAATTGATGAGGTCTACTTTTCTTATTCAGACGTGCCGCATCAATACGTAATGGAAAAGGCCAGCCAAGTCGCCGTCGCTGGGGCCCATTTTGGGGTCTTTTCCGCCAAACGCACGATGCTGCCATCAACCAAACCGGTCATTTCTATTTGTGCGGTACGAACCGGCGTCGGCAAGTCCCAAACCACGCGCTACGTCAGCCGGATATTGAAGAAGATGGGCAAACGAGTTGTGGCGATCCGCCACCCAATGCCTTACGGCAATTTAGCTGCTCAAGCCTGCCAGCGTTTTGAAAACTACGCTGACCTAGACCGGCATAAGTGCACGATTGAAGAACGCGAAGAATACGAACCCCATATCGATAACGGTTTTGTTGTTTACGCTGGCGTGGACTACGAACAAATCCTGCGCCAAGCCGAGCAAGAAGCCGACGTCATTTTGTGGGACGGGGGTAATAACGACACGCCTTTCTACAAGCCGGACCTGAATATTGTGCTGCTCGATCCGCACCGCGCCGGCCACGAATTAACCTACTTCCCAAGCATGGTCAACTTGCTTTCGGCCGACGTCCTGCTGATCAACAAAATGGATACCGCGCCGGAGGAGGGCATCACTGAAGTCCTGGCCAACTGCCAGGCCTACAACCCAACGGCGCGAGTCATTCGCTGTGCCAGCCAAATTCTGGTCGATAAGCCGGAACTTATTGCCGGCAAACGCGCCCTGGTGATTGAGGACGGACCTACCTTGACTCACGGGGGCATGGAATACGGCGCTGGCTGGTTTGCTGCCAAGCAGGCCGGTGCAGCCGAGATTGTCGACGCCAGACCCTATGCCGTCGGCTCAATCAAAGCCACTTTCGAGGCCTACCCCAACGCCGCAGCCATTTTGCCAGCAATGGGTTACGGTGAAACCCAGGTGCGAGAATTGGAGGCCACCATTCAAGCCACCCCAGCCGATGTGGTGGTAGAAGGCACGCCGATCGACCTGTCGCGCATTCTGAAGGTGGACAAGCCTTTGGCCAACGTCAGTTACGAATTACAGGAGCTGGACGGAAATCAACTGGAACAAGAAGTGGAAAAACTGCTCGCCTAGGCTCTAAAGCCTAGTTCGGAGCCTGGAATCACGTTACAAGCGTCAGCCATTCTTGGTATGGTTGGGCAGTGCGGATTTTTGCCGCAGCTCCCTTAACCACTTTGCCCAGGGCTGGTGGTGTCACGCATGGCTTGAAACATGATTTCTGCGCTCCTTGCACTCAGCATTCTTCCACCGAACGGCTTGACCGAGCCTGTGACGGTGGCCTTGGCACCGAAACGGCATCGCGACTGGAAAATCGAACTTCCGGCCGAAAGCTTTGTTCCGGTTGGCAACAGCATTCAGCTGGCTGGTTCCGGCCTTAAATTCGCGGTCTCTATGCAAGGTACCAACCTGAGTATCGACCTGGACGGCGACGGCATCAGCGACACCGTAATTGAAGGAGACGAGGGCTCTGCTCTACTCCGTAATAACAACGGTTTCCGCTACGCCATTCGTTTACTCCGGAATGAAAATGGATGGTCATATGCTTCTAGTTCGACGATGAACGCCGACTGGAATGGCGCCCGAATTTCCGTCATCGACCAAGACAACGATGGTGTATTCGGCGAAGTCGGTGAAGACGCAATCTTGATTGGTCGAGGCCGCGTTGCCACCTGGCTAGGCCAATCCATTGTGATCAATGGTGAATTGGTTCAGATCGACGTTGCCAAAGATGGCAGCCAATTGACGGTGAGCCCTTTCCAAGGCGAAACCGGCCGACTTCGCCTTGCTGATTCCTTCCACGGGGATGGCAAAGTATTGTCTGCCGTCATTCGCAGTGCCGACGGCAAAAACTGTTTTGATCTTGCCGGTCAAACCGGTGCCGTCGAAATCCCAACTGGTCGGTACCGTTTTTACTCCGGTAAGGTCGGTCTCGGACAAATGGCCGTGCACGTCAGCAGCGGTAAAAGTCAGACGATTGACGTCGCCAATGGCAGTGAAGCTAGTTTGAGTTGGGGCGGTGATGTCAACGCCGAGTTTGGTTTCCAACGCCAAGGCGATCAGGTCGCTTTTTCGCCGCAAGACATTCGCTACTTTGGCAGCCAAGGCGAGGAGTATTCGAATTGGTTCCCAGTTGGCAAATCGCCAGTGTTCATCATTAAAGAAGCTGATACCAAACAGGAGATAGCCAGGGCGATGTTCCCTGGTTCCTGCTGAGGCAAGGGCTTTGTACCGGTCGCCGTGAGCGTGCCGGCAACTAAAGACATCGTCATTTCGATGCAAGAGAACAACTGGGCCTTCGGCACAATTAGTGGCAAACCAAAGCTGGAATTGGAACTGACTGAGTTCTAACCGGTGCGTTTGCTCCGCTATTTTTGCGCCAGCATGTTGCTGGCTTTGGCCACCGCACCGCCCTCTGCTTGCCAAGAGGGCGGTCGCATTCCGGTCCGGGTTGTAGGGGAGCGCCTATTGATTTCGTGTGATATTTCTTCGCACAAAATGCGCGTACCGGTCAACTTGTTTTTTGAATTGGATGCGCTTTGTGGATTGCAATTGCACAACAAAGCGGCCGCTTCGCTTGAAGCAGAAAGTGGCGACGGCCAACCGCGACCGCTCACATTACATTTTCCTGAATTCCAAATCGAAGTCCCACGTCGCGAACATGGCGACGAGGATTTGTTGGACGAATTCACCAAGTACTTTTCTGCGGATATGGGCGAAGATGCAGTGGTCGGCACCATTGGCGCTCAGATTCTGAAGGATTATCACCTCACCTATGACTTGGCCCGCGGATACCTCGCGTTGGAGCCGAAGCATGAATTAGCACAAGAAAAACCGACGCCGATTCCAGGCACAGTTTTGCTGTCGCTGACCGAAGAAAATGAGTTGCTGTGGATGCCAGCCCGACTGAAGGACGGCACCCAATACGCAATTGCAATTGGGGCTTCGCGTTACGACACCATTGTGGATCAAGATTTTGCCTATGCCTTAGGTGCACCCGCAGGCAATATCGGCGAGTTGAACCTGGGTGAAATTGCTTTAGATGACTATCTGGCTCTGCGGCCCGAAGAACTTGTTTTGACTCACCCTGACCGAGCCATCGGAGTGTTGGGAATTAATTTCTTTCGCCATTTTCGAGTTGAAATTGATCGCGTCAATCGTTGGGCTCGGCTAACCCCAACTGAACCGCCAGAATTCCCTCAAGACGACCTAGCTTTTTTTCATGCCCGAGCCGACGAAGATCCTGAAATGCTGCAAGCATTTTTGGAACAATGGCCACAAGCACGTTTGGGCAAAGAAGCTGCTCAATTGCTTCTATTTTGGCGCATTGACGACGCCGGTAACGAAGAACAAATTCGCAAAGCCTTAGCTTTTGTCGACCACTTTGAACAAGACGATTTGCGCGCCACTGGTGCCTTGGATCTGATGAAAATTTTGGCTGGCGACGGTTGGAAGGATTATCAAATTTGGGCCGGTGAATTAGGATTGATATCCGGTCGCAATGATCGCTATCCCGACGCTGTGCACAAAATCCATTCCAAACTAGGTGAAATACACCTGGCTAAAAATCACAGTGAACAGGCATGGCGGCATTTGTTGTCAGCTGCGTTTGGCATGCCCGACGATGGCATGATCAACCTCAACCTTGGCAACTATTATGAGCAACAAGGTCGCTATAGAAGAGCCTTTTCGCGCTTCGTGCAGGCGTCGATCGTGCCAGAGAGCGGACCGCAAGCGGTTGAGGGGTTAATGCGTGTGCAACCCAAACTAGGCTCCGAAGAAGCTTTTTCGGTGGATTTGGTGGAGCGCATGATCGAAGGAAAAGTGCTGAACTTTGGCGCTGCCGCTGCCTATGAAGCCAATGAGGACCACGCTAAAGGCAAAGTTTCCTTGATTGAGTTTTTCACCAACGGACAACTCGAAGGTGCCGAAGCTGGTGCTTTAGCAAATGAAGGCCTGTTGAGCCACTTCAAGGACGGCCCGGCGGCATTTTTGTCTTACCACTTAGAAAAGCCCGGCTTGGATCCGTTGGTTCAACCCTACGGCCTAGCCATCGCCGCCGAACGTCACGTCAGCAATCCATATGTGCACGTCATCGATGGTGTTGCTCATGGCCCAGGGGGCGGACGTACGCGTGATCGTGAAGCGATTTATTCACGTCTGCGCGACATGACTTACCAAGCTTTGAAGCTGGAAACAACCTGGCGGCTAAAGGTTGAAGATTTACGCGTGGAAGATGGTTGGGTGCGCGGCAAAGTCACCGTGGCGCAACAGTCAGAGGGCGCCAGTTCAGCCGAAATCGGCGCCAGCGACGAGACCTTTTCCGATCATAGACTGTGCGTGGTATTGGCTGAGCGAGGGGTCTTGTTCCCTGGTTCGTCCAAGGTCGTAATCCACCGCATGTTGGCTCGGGCTGCGCTAACTCCAGGCCACGCAGGTTTAGAGATTGAGCTGCAAGATGGCCAAATGGTTTTTGAATTCGAAGAATCGCTGGCCAAGATTCAAAAGCAAAACGAAACTTGGCTACAGCAGGCTATGGATGCCGGCAAAGGGCAAACCGTCCTGATGTCCACCGCGCTTGACCCTGAGCAACTAAGTGTGGTTGCGTATATCCGCAGTACGTCCACTGGCCGTATTGAGCAGGCTACCCAAGTTCACCACCAAGTGGACCAGGAGGCAAAGCTTTGAAAGAGCAGCCTCAATTGCAAAACCAACTCGACAAATTGGTGAGCACAGGTCGACTCAGCCTGCGGCGTCAACATTTTTGGACTGGGTTCCCACAACAAGTTCAGCGCTATTTAGTCGTTTCTAGTTTTTCCGCGCTGGTGTATGCCGTTCTGAGTTTGCTGGGCCGAGTCTTCCACAGCGAATCATTGCGAGTGTCATTGGAAAACTGGCTTTGGGCTGCCGCGCTTTATTTTGTAGTCGTTACCTGCACACATATTTATCGGTCGTGGCAACATCGTGTAGACCGTCAACGCACCTTGATGGCGTGGGATCAACAGTGCCACCTGTCTGACCGATTGAGTTCGGCCGATCAGTTTTTGGCTGGCACCAAGTTGCAAGACTCAACTGACCAGGCGCAGTGGAGTGGCGAAGCACGTCGCCAGATCGAGTTTGAGCGCGCCTTTCAATTGGCGGCAGTAGAGGATGCGGCGACGCATATCCAGCAAACTGCAGAACAACGATTGCAGGCCCTCGAGCATGCGCCGCCGCCGCGTGGATTGATGGTTTTACTGGCGAGTTGCTTTTTGTTTTTTTCCATCGGTGCTTGGTTTGCAAAATGGCCGCCGTTGGAGGTCGTAAGTAACACGGAAACCAACGTGCCAGAACGCCCGCAAAACCAAGCTGCCGAGCAGGTGTTGGGCGATGACATCGCGTCCTCGCCGTTGGCCACTTTGGAGTGGCAACAGAAAGCCGCGCAGGCGGCTAAAGCACAAGTGGAGCCTACTACGATTAGTCATTCCACCGGCTCGCCCGAGCAAGAAGAGGCTAAGCAGACACCTGGTAGCACTCAAAGCGGGCGTTCGGCGGCAGCAACGGCATCGACCGGCAGTGGCAATGCTCAGGGTACTCCGACCAAACAAGGCCAAATTTCAAAGCAAAGCGATACCAAAACCAAAGCTAAGCCGAAAAAGGCGAAAAAGCCCAAGCCGCAAAGCGATGCCGATCTGAAAAAGAAGCAAGACGAAGAGCAATCGGGTGCAACTTCTGGGCGTGGATCTTCCAAGGGATCCAATCGCAATCCAGCAGCCAGCGATTGGAGCAGCCGCGACCACGTCAATACGCCGGATGACGACGATTTGGATACCGAAAGTGAAGTCGAAGACGATGAAGAAGAGCAAGAAGCGCGCGGCGGCATGCAGCCATCCTTGCGCGACCGTCGTCCGCCGGTAAGTCGCGATTTATCGATTGGATTTGGCAACCGGCCCAACCCCGATGCCAATGGCCGCGGTGGCCCTGGCCAACAAAAGAAATCACGCGGCACCGCATCGCTAGTTCTGGGAGTTCCCATTCCGGACCGCGTCAAAGGGCAACCAAACCCTGGGCGCACAAAAATCACTCAAGAGGCGGTACAGCCGCAAGTGGAAGCCAGCGAGGCCATCGAAGCTAGCTTGCGCCAAGCGCGTAGCCAAGTGACATCGCCTTTGCATCGAATGGAAGTGCAGCCGTGGCTACATGCGGTGGTGCGCAACTATTTCTTGCAGCGTCGAGCTCAGCAAAATCAAAAATCATGACATCCTCCGTAGATCAAAGTTCCGTTTCGGAGCAAGCACGCCAGGCCGCGCAAGATTTTCGCGCTAGCTACGAGCGCATTCAGCAACAGGTATGCCGTGCCATGGTTGGCCAAGCCGACGTCGTCGAAGGCGTATTAACGGCGATGGTTGCTGGCGGCCATGTGTTGCTGGAAGGGGTTCCCGGCCTAGGGAAAACCATGTTGGTACGCACTCTCGGCAGTGCTCTGGACCTGCCTTTTTCACGCATTCAATTCACCCCTGACATGATGCCAGCGGACATTCAAGGCACCAATGTGTTGGTGGAAAATGAAGGCGGCGGGCATGAATTGCAATTTGAAGAAGGACCGCTGGTTTCCAGCTTGGTGCTGGCCGACGAAATCAACCGCGCCACGCCCAAAACTCAATCCGCGCTACTGGAAGCCATGCAGGAGCGTCAAATCTCGGTGGGGCGCCGCACCATTCACTTGCAGGAACCATTCTGCGTCATGGCGACGCAAAACCCGGTTGAGCAGGAAGGGACTTATCCGTTGCCTGAAGCTCAACTCGACCGCTTTTTGATGAAGGTCCACGTCGGCTATCCCGAGGAACATGAGTACTTGGAAATTTTGAATCGCACCACGGGCACCAGTGAAGTGGTCATTGAATCAGTTTCCAACGGGGTAGAGATCATGCGCATGCGTGAAGTTGTGCGTGCGGTGGCAGTGGCCGAGTCCGTCAGCAAACACGCGGTCAAATTGGTTATGGCTACACAACCAGGGCGTGAAATGTCAACGCCCCTAGTCAATGAAAACGTCTCTCTAGGTTCGAGTCCACGCGGTGCTCAGGCTTTAATATTGTGCGCCAAAGTTAAAGCTCTACTAGCCGGCCGATTCGCCGTCAGTACCGACGACATTCGGGCCGTCGCTGGCGCCGTTTTGCGCCATCGCATAATGATCAATTTCCATGGCATCGCCGACGGCATCACTGCTGATCAAATTGTTGCCGACGTGTTGCAAAACGTGCAGCCAGTGCCGGCCCATAGTTAATCCATGGCTGAGTTGGCAACCGCCGAAGAACTCATTGACGCCGAGTTTTTAAATTCGCTGCAGCGGCTGCGTTTGGTCGCACGCCGCGTGCCTAGAGGCGGCCGTTTCGCTGAACAACGCTCTGCTGCGCAAGGTGCGGGCATTGAATTTCAGGATTACCGCCCGTACTCCACCGGCGACGACCTGCGCGCCATTGATTGGAATATCTACCGTCGCTTGGGACGGGTTTTCTTGCGCTTGTTTGAAGAAATGGAGGACCTGCCAGTTTACTTGCTGCCGGATCATTCGCAGAGCATGTGGCTAGAGCAGCCGCCGCGCATTCGTCCATGTTTGCGCGCGACAATGGCGTTAACTGCGATTGCATTGGGGCAACACGACCGCGTTGGAATTTTTCCGTTTTCGTCTGAAATGAAAGTGCTGGTTCGTCCACGCACTGGGTTTGCAACCTTGCCCTCGTTTGCGGCTCGACTGCAAACATTGAGCCCTGGTGGGCAAACTGATTTTGGCCAATCTCTCAGTCGATTTTCTGGCCTGCGCTTACGCCGCGGTTTGGCCGTGGTCATTTCCGATTTCTTCGACCCCGGCGGTTTGCCAGCTGTATTAGAGGCTCTCAAACGCATCCCTCACCATTTGCTCCTAGTGCAGTTGGTGCGCCCTTCAGACAGCAGCCCTGACTTACAAGGCGATTTGCGTTTGCGCGATTGTGAGACCGGGGAAAGCCAAGACATCACCGTCGACGTAGCTGTTTTGAAGCGCTATCAAAACGCGTACCGGCAATTCCAAAATGGCTTGACCAGCTTTGCTCAAAAGCGCAATTTTGGATTGCTGCGCTTAAATGCCGAACAAGAGGTAGTTCCTCAACTAGCTTCGTTGTTTGAAAACGGGAGGCTGGAAATTTGAGCCTGAGCCAATTTTCCATGCCCGCGATGCTTGCCGGTTTGGCAGCAATTGCGGCTGTTTTATTTTTGCTGCAACGCCTTCGAGTTCGCTTTCAACAGGTGGATATAGTCACCACTTTGTTCTGGCGCCAAGCCCAAGATGAAAATCGCACGCGTGTCCTCACGCAGCGCTTTCGTCACATTTGGGTGTATTTGTTTTTACTCGCCATCAGCTTTTTGCTGTGGCTGGCGGCAGCCGGCATGCAATGGGATCGCCAGGGGCAGCGCGACTACTTATTGGTATTGGACGGCAGTATGGCGATGACATCTGAGGCCGCTTGGTCGGCTGCAGTGGATCAACTGCAAACTGACGTAGCCGCCTTGCCAGTGAATCAACGCGAAGTCTGGCTTGCCCAAACGCCACCACTGTTATTGCTGCAAAAGGGCGAACACGAACAATTGTTGCAAGCACGCCTGACCGCCCAACAACCCAAGTTGCAGACCAGTCAACTCAGCGCGGAAATCCATCGTTATGCACGGCGGCCGGATCGGCGTGCGCAGACTCAAGTCCGGATTTACGGACGCCATCGCTTAAGCAGCGAAGCGCAAGCGCTATTGCCCAGCGGCTTGGAAATTGTTTACCGAAACGAAGAATTGACGTCGGCAGAAAACCGCGGCATTTTGGCAGCAGGATTGCAAGAAGCCGCTTCCGGTATTTGGGACCGGGTAGATTTTTTAGCCACGGTGCACGGCCCGGCGCAGCCCTGGACTTTGCAATTGAACGGTCAAGCTAGTTCGATTCAAGCGCAGCCCACGGCACACGCCGACGGCAGCAGCAGCTTGCTGTTTGTCGACCTACCGGCGCGAGGGCAGCGATTAGACTTCGAACTAACTGGGGCCGACCAGCTACAGGCAGACAACCAGTATTCGATACTTTTGCCCCAGCGCACTCCCATTCCGATTTATGTGGCTGAGGAACTGCAAGCAACTCTCGCCTCCTTCATTCAAGCCGATTCGGGTTTGCTCGCCGCTCCTTTGGCCGACGCCGAAGTCATTATTAGGGGCTCAAATAGTGCCGCCTCGCAAGTCCCGTGCTTGACCTTGACCCCGGCATCCGCAGCCTTCGCCTTCGAAGTTCGATCCGCCAATTATCAAAACCCCGACGACCTGTTGGCGTCGGCGATGCAAGCTTTGGCCATGCATCAAATTGACGGCTTAGCGCTTGCTCAATCGCTGCAACGTGAAGTGAGCCTTGCAGTGGACACCAATGGGCCACAAGAGATCCTGATGTGGCAAGCGCTCTTGGATCCAGAACATGGCTTTGTACACAGCAAGGCGTTTCCTCAATTTTTGGCGCGAGCGGTGCGCTGGCTGCATGGCGATTCTTTGCAAGCGAATTGGCCCCCAGCTCAACATCGTGCTTCCCAGCCTTCGCTAGCCTCAACCAGCCGCAGCCTAATCCTCGATGCCGACGCCACTCTTCGTTTGGCAGCACCATCCAGTGCCAGCAATTTTGACGGCGTCGCCAGCGAATCGAATTCCTGGCCGCTTTGGACGTGGCTAGCTCTTATTGCCCTGGCCTTGCTGATCCTGGAATGGGCTTGGTTCCAAAGCGGTCGCCTGCCTTAATACCGATGGAATTCCTCGCTCCCGGTTTTCTACTGTTGCTGCCACTAGTTGCAGTGCCATGGTTGTGGCGTAATGCCAAGAAAAAACCCGGGCACACCAGCTTGCGCAGCTTGAGCTTGTTAGCGTTGATCGTTGCCCTTGCTCGACCGGCTCGAGTAAGCGTCGACGACATGGAACACGTCGTCATATTGCTCGACCAAAGCGCAAGCGTTTCCGCAACCGAGCAAGCGCGCGCCGAAGCTCAAATCAGTCAGTGGCAAGCAGCGGCGCCGAAGAATCAAATCGTGCAGCTGCGGCGCTGGGGCAAAAATAACCCCAACGACGCCAATCCATGGACCTTAAGTGACGCTTTAAGCAGTGTAAGCACGCAAGTCCCAGCAGGTGAACCTAGCGCAATTTTGTTGGCCAGCGACGGCCATGATCGCGCGGGTCGCTGGCTGGATGCGGTGGAATCTGCCAGCGGTAGCAATTTTGCAGTGCATGGACTTGAGCTACGCGATAACCCAGCCGAGTTACGTATTGTCGGCATGCAAACGCTGGAACCCATGCGGATTGGCCATCCGGCAACCATGCAGGTTGTGGTTTGCGGTGGTCCGGCTCGCGTGCAAGTTGACCTAAGCAGTCCGCAATTCCCGGACCTAAAAGCTAGTTCCGAACAATGGGTCGACGGTCGCAGTGTGGTTGAAATTTCGGTGGAGCCCACCCAGTCCGGGATCATTGAATGGCACGCTGAATTGCAAAGTTTGCAGCTAAATGGCGGTCAAGATCTGCGTGCTCAAGACAATCATTGGAGCACCCAAATAGCGGTGCGAACTGCCCTGCCGGTATTATATTTGGGTCAACGAACCGAGGGCGGGCGGCAGCAATTAAGCACCCTGCTCGGCCCCGGTTTTCAGTTAGTACAAGCCGAAAATTTTGCTGCTATTGATCTCAGTTTATATGCAGCATTGTTGGTGGACGACCGACCAGCCTCTAGTGTCCCAGCGGCCTTCCAGCTGCGTGTGGTGCAAGCCGTTACCGAAGAGGGTTTAGGTTTGCTGATGTGCGGTGGGGCGGCGTCTTTCGGCCCAGGGGGGTGGCAGGACACTGCAATTGCCGAATTGCTGCCGGTGGAATTTGTCCAGAAGGAAGAAAAGCGCGATCCAAGCACCACCTTGGTTGTAATCATCGACACCTCTGGCTCGATGGGTGGCAATCGAGTGCAACTCGCCAAAGAGGTTTCGCGTTTGGCCATTCGACGTTTGTTGCCGCATGATAAGGTTGGCATCGTCGAGTTTTACGGGGCCAAACGGTGGGCCGCGCCTATTCAGGCAGCCAGTAATTCCATCGAACTGGAACGCGCGTTAAACCGCTTGGATGCTGGCGGCGGCACGGTGATTTTACCGGCAGTGGAAGAAGCGTTTTATGGCTTGCAAAACGTGCAAACCAGATACAAACACGTGCTGATCCTGACTGACGGCGGCGTCGAAACCGGGCCGTTTGAAAGCATGATGCGACGTATGGCTGACAAGGGCATCAACGTTTCTACCGTTCTTATAGGCTCGCAAGCCCACTCAGAATTTTTGGTCAACTTGGCCAACTGGGGTAAGGGTCGTTTTTATCACGTGCCTAACCGTTTTAACCTACCTGAGGTGATTTTGAAGCAACCGGCAAGTGCAAAATTGCCGGCTTACCGTCCGGGTGAATTTGAAGTCGTCGCGCGTGGTAGTGCGGCCTGGTGGGGCAGTGCCGACGCCAAGCAAATTCCAGCGTTAAATGGCTACGTCGAATGCCGATCTAAAACTGATGCCGAAGTTGTGCTGAGCACGTTAGAAGGCAATCATCCGGTGCTGGCTAGTTGGCGTTACGGAGCGGGTCGGGTAACCGCATTAACCACCGAACCGACTGGGCCTGGTACCCAGCTTTGGTCGCAATGGCCCGGCTACGGCACCATGTTGGCCCAAGTCATACAGCGAACTGCGCTCGACCAAACCATGCCCTTTGAATATGCACTGATTCGTAACGGCGAAGAAGTGATGGTACTCGCGCAACAACGGCAAGCGCGGGGCCAACCTCAAGCCAGCGTAAATCAAAAGCCGTTAAAGTGGTTGGCAATTGCGCCCGGCCTTTGGCAAAGTCGTTTGACTTGGCCCAGTCAAAAAGAATTCCCACTACAACTTGGCAATGGCGAATGGCAGGTGAGTCCAGCTCATCAGGGGCTTTCTCCAGAATTTCAGGTTGATCCCTTACAATTTCTGAACTCAGAAAAATTGGCTACTCTTACCGCAGGCAGTGGCCTTCCCGGAGCCGGTGAGGCGATGGCCACTGGGGCGGGCAAGTCCCTGAAATTGCAGGAATATGCGACTTGGTTTTTGGTGTTGGCATTGCTGTTGTTCCTAGGCGACATTTATTACCGTCGCCGTCCGAGTTACGGAGGTGTGGCATGAAAATCCCTCTTCTTTGTGTTTCAAGTCTGGCCTTACTTTGGGCCACGCCGACACCTAGTTTCGCCCAAACCCAGAGTCCTGAAGTCGCTGACTCACTAGCCACGGCATTAGCCGAAAAGGGCTCACCGGCCGCGCTAGAAGAGCTTTGGCGTCAAGCGGTTTTGGACCGAGGGGACTGCACCGAACTGCAAGAGCAACTCGCACAGCGCCTACAGAACAGCGCGGACGTCGACGAAAAAATCTCGTTGCGTTGGGTGCAGTCTATGCTGTTCCAGCGGCGAGGATTGCTGCAAGATGCAATGCAAGTCATGGCTGATATGGCTGAAGAGGGGCAAGATGGGCGCTATTGGCTCAATAAAGGTCGCTTACACGATGCTTTGAACCAAGCCAAATCGGCGCAGCAAGCTTATGAATCCGCGCTCGCACTTTTGCAAGAATCAGATCCCAATCGTTTCATGATACGATTGCGTTTGGCTTTGCTGACCATGCAGGAAGATTCTGAAGCCAAGGACGCTTTGCACAAATTCGCGGTGCAAGCTGAACTTGAAACGGAGGATCGCAATCGCGCCGCTGTAGTACTGGCGCTGTTAGGTCGTCCCGCCGACGGAATTGAGTTGTTCCGCACTTATGGGGAAGGCACTGCCTTATTCCGGCAAGAAATTCGACTTGCGGAATGGGCGCTCAAAGCCAAGGATTTCGAACAAGCACAGCAATATGCTTGGCTGGCGCACTCTAGTGCCATGACCAATCGCGATCGTTATTACGCGTTGGCTATTTTGCACCAAGCCTACCGCGACGCCGATTCGCTGCAAGATTTGTTGGACCAGTTCGCAAGCGGCGAATTGTCCGATCAACCAGCGCGCGAAGCCTGGATTGCTTTACTGCGCGAAATGGGGAAATTTGAACAGGCGGTAGAGCTGTTCCAACAAGACGCGGCCGCCGCTGAATTTCCGATAGAGTTGCGTCGCGAGTTGTTGGAAATGTACCGCGACTCGGGTCGCGAGGATGAAATGCTCCAGCAATATCAGAAGTTGATTGAGGAGCAACCCACCAACTGGGTTTGGCCCGAAGGCTTATCCCGATTTTATCTAGAAAACGGCGACGTCACTTCTGCTCGCCAAGCTTGGCAAGTTTTTCTGCAAAAGGAAACCCCTGGTGGCAATTACCTCGACGGCGCCAAAGCGTTAATGGGGGTGGGCATGGACGATCTGGCGGAACAGTGTGCAGAGGCTTGTATTGCGGCCGATCAGGTTGCGTCGCAAACTTATTTGTTCTTGTTTGACCTTTACAGTTTCCGTGGAGATTTGGTTAAAGCAGCTGCTGCGTTGGACCGCATGCGTGACGCGCTGCCTCCCGATGCACCTGATCGCATGCAACTGGCTGAATCTTATGAACGGCTCGGCGACCTCGACCAGGCGGTGCGAATTTTGGAAGATTTGCGCACCATCCGCGGGCCGGAACGAACCGGCGAAGACTTGGAAATGCGCTTGGCATGGCTGCACTCTGAAGTTGGCAACGAAGAACTTGCGCTGCAACGCTGGCAAGAAATTTGGTTGCGCATCGATTCCATCCCACGGCGACGTTATGTAGAGGATCGATTGATGTCGGTGGCATCGCGCCTTGGCCGACTTGCTGACATCGCCATTGAATTGGAGAAAAAGCTCTATGCCGGCACCGCAAACAGTCGTGAAAGTGGCTTGCTGGTGCGCTTGTACACCAAGGTGGGTGATGCGGTTTCGGCGACGGAAATTATTGAGGAGCACCTCAAGCATAGTGGTGGCTCCGAAGTGGTTGCACTGCAGGAACAGGCACGAGTTTTTCTGGCATGTACCGATTACCACAATTACGAACGTACCGTTCACCAGTTGATTGCGGTCGATCCCGAAGGCGAGCCCGACTATTTGCGCCAAATTGCCATGAGTATGCTGGAGCGCGGCAAACCGCAGCAGGCGCGCACAATTTTGGAACGACTCAAGGAAGTCGGGGCAACTAGCGATGAAGCCGAATTTGAAGCCGGTGTGCTGGCATTGGCTGGTTTGGATCAAGAAGCCATCAGCGCCTACCGACGTGGCCTTGCCGGCAACGCCAACCGCATCGAAAGTTATCTGCTATTGGCTAACCTGATGTCCAAGGCGGGACAGAAAAATCAAGCCATCGGCATGTTTCAAAATTTGGCCGAGCATGCCGAACGCGATGACCTCTTTACCATTGCGATTGACGGTTTGATCAACATGGAAGCGCCGGAGCCCGTTTTACGTTGGGCGCGACGCATTACTTTGGAACGTCTTGCTCGGCGCCATGACAAACCTTATCTTTACCAATTATTGTCCGACCTCGCTGAGTTGAGTAATGATGTAGAAGCCCAATTCACGGCGCTGGAAAACTTGCTTCCCATTGCCGGCGATAGACGCACCTCGGTAGTGCGAGAATTGATGGATTTGGCCAAGGGGAACAATAGTTTTTCTGGACCGCGTCGCCAGCCGCAGCGCGAACGTCATTTGGCTTTCGGACGCCGCCTGGTCAGTTTAGGCCAATTGGTGCCGCCCCAAGTTTATTTGGACTTAGGCAAAGCCTTCCTTGATTCGCAAGCCATCGGCGACGCTGTCAACACCTTCAAACTCGCGCGTGGCTTAGCCGACTTTGACGCATTTCGGCGCGACACCGCCGATCTATTTGAGCAGGCGCTGTATTTGAATGAAGCCAAACAGACCTATCAAAAAGTTTTGATTGGCGACAGCGGCAACCTCGGCCTTTTGATCAAAGTGGCCGAATTGCACGAGCAAACTGGGCACGATGAATTGGCTCAGGAAACCTACCAACGTGCAATTGAATTGCTGCTATCAAGGCGTCCGCTGGTTGCGGCAAAGGAGGAAAAGGATTTATCCGACCCCTACGCTCGTTGGCAAACTCGCAATGTCGACGATTTTGAGCGTTTTTACGAACGCGCACAAAACGGATTGATTGCCACCATGCCTTCCTCGCGGGCGCAACTACTCCTGCAAACACAGCAAGGCAGACTGCAAAAAGACCTGGCCGAGGTCCTAGGAGTTCAAGCCAAACAACAGAAACCGTTGCCCTTGGACCGTTTTCCGCGCCTGTTGCGGCGGGTGAATTTCGTGCGCCATTTGGCCATTACCTATGGTTTGCCGGCCGCTGCCGAGAGCTTTGACCACTTATTATTATCTAGTTTTCCTGAAGACACGGCACTGTTGCCGCGCTTGGTGCGCTTGTGGAGTAAAAATGGCTTGATCGAATCGGCCAGCCGCTTGCTAGCTCAAAGCGAGCGCCCGGAACTAGAAAAGGAGCCTTTACGCTTTATGGTCGGAGAAGGCCTTGATCCAGAGGGCTTTGATTTAATCGCTAGTGACGAAGCGCTGCGCCTGCTGATGCCGATGTTGACGCGCGGCGATAAGGAAGAAGCAAAACTACTATTGCGACGGGTCAATTACCGCGGCGGTGACGGCGATTCCCAAACCGTCGGCGCGCTTTATTCGGCGGCGACCATGTTGGGGGATTCGGACCTATTGCTAACCATTAGCCGCCATTGGTTGCGCATGCAAATGGACGATTCGCAAAGTTATGGCTACTACGGACTGCGCTCATCATTGGAACGCTGTGTGCAAACATTGCCGCCGCAACACCTGCGCAGTTATTGCCAGTACTACATGCAACTGGTGTTGGAAGAACCAGAAAAACGCGGCGGCTACATTGCCGGATTGCCTTATTTGCAAGACCAGTTGACCGAGCCATTGCTCAGCGGGGAGGAGCTCACCGACTTAATTTCCGAGCAGGGTAAAATCATCGCCTTCAACTTGGGGCCGCTACTGGAAATGGCGCCGTTGGAGGATCGCGCAAGTTTGGCGTCGTCGGTTTGGTCGGAAATCTCACCGTCGACACGTTCTTATTTCCCATTTAATCTGATCACCTCTATGGAGGCTGAAATGGGCGCTGCACTCGAAGATAAGCTTGTGGAATGGTGCAAGGTTGGCTTGAGCGAAGGCGATCAGCGCTATACGGTGCAACGCGGCGAGAGCTTGCTTGATCAAAAACTTTTGGAACGTAGCTACGATTTGGTTGGTCGAATTTTGGGGGTTATGGATGAAACCTTTCCCGAAAACCCGTTGGTGAAGTCTTACCTTTGCCGTTGGATGTGGAAAAAGGATCAAAGCGCTGAGGCTGTGAATTTGGCGGTGGAGGCCTATTTCAACACCACCATGCAAACGAATACGGATTGGACCTACAACCAAGCCCGTCGTGCTATCGAGCGTGAATTTTTCCCTACTAAACCAGCGCCCTTTATCGAACGTTGGGAAAAGCAAAATCAAAGCGACGGTGCCGACCTTAAACGCACCCAAGAAAGGCTACGCTTGGTGCGCAGTTTGGATCAACCGGAGCTTTATCTACAAGAACTTCAATCCGCAATGGCTTGGCACGACGATGAAATGGATTTCAAACTGCAATACCATCGTGCCCTAATTACTCAAAAGCAGCCCCAACTAGCTGCTCAATGGTTCGCAACTCTGTTAAAGGAACACGCCGACGATCAAAGTTTATGGCGCAGCCATTATTACAGCCTGCGGTCCAAGTTTCGCTATGAAGAAGCATCCAGTGCGCTTGACCGCTGGCTGGCTATACAAGCGATTGAGGATCAAGAAAAAGAAGATACTAGCGAAGAAATCGTGGCGGCAAAAGTCGATACTCGAGTCCAACGCGCCGACGTTTATGGTTTGAAAAAAGCCCTTGATGAACATGGTGAACCGGCAGCTAAACAAGTCTTGCGTCGTCTTTGGCGGTCTTTCCCGGCTGGAAGTGACAACCAACAAATCTACGTCTACCGGCAACCGTTGGGACGGTTTTGGCCGCAGGATTACAAGCCTGTGGAACAAAGTGAAGCAGAACTAAAAGTGCAAAGGCGCGGTGGCTTGCAGGCATTTTTGGCAAGCAAACCGCAAGCAGAGACCCCGCCGCCGCCAACCATGTGGGAAGTTTTGGCGGGTTATGAATTCGGAATAGAAGAAATGCAACGTTTGTTGCGGGTCGAAGCTGATTCTGGCGTGGACGGAATGGAAGAAGTCATCACTGCACTAGCCCACGCGCGCAGTCGGAACAGTGATGGTGCCACCGCTATCCAAGAATTGCTCGACATGGCCGCCGACGGCCGCGCCTTGCGCCACCACTATTTGCAGTTGTTGGTCCTCCTCAGCGAAGAAACCGGTCCTTTATCCACTCAAGCGCAAACGGTATTAGACGGCTTGCAACGCAGCTTGGATCCCAAGGATGGCCAACAGCTTTTGGAATTGGCTCGAGTCATGGCAGCCACAGGCGACCGCAACCGTGCCGTCGCTCTTTATCGCTGGTGTGCAACTCGAGTAAGCAATGACCGTTATTCTTATTTTGATGAAAACCTGCAGCAACTATCGATACGTCAACTTTTGACCAGCGCAAAAACTGGTTTGCAAAGCGGCGACGACTTGGAGGAGATTATTGAATTTGCACTACAAGTCGCCGCGCCTGAGGACAACCCGTGGCAAACCGAAAATTATCAACGTCTGGTTTTGGAAACTTGGAGTGAATTACTAGACCCCAAAGCAGCCTTGCAAAAGTGCGAAAAAATCTGCTCCGAAGCGGATTCGCGGGAACACAGTTTACGTCGCAATATTGCCCAAAAATCTGCGCTGCTTTATGCCCAAAGCGGCCAGTTGGAGCGTGCGATTTCATGTATGGAGGTGGGCTATTGTTCCTTCCCAATCGACGCTTTCCCAAGCAAATATTATTACTTTTACGGCCAAACCGAACATTCGTATTACAGCCTTAACCGCAACCAATGGGAACAAATGCTTCCCGCCGACGCAGCCGCCTTCGCCGAACCCGGTGCCTGGTTTGCAGCCCTCGGCAATGCTGTGTTGGACTGGTATGCCGAGGAACGCCTGAACGAATCGTCTGCAGTGCAAACCGCCGCCTTGGCCGCCGTTCGTTGTCATGACTTGGGCCTAACTACAAGTGCAACCCAGTTACTCACACGTCTGCACGAGCTGCCCTTGGCAGAATCCAATTACGCTTTATGGATCGCCGACGCCTTCGCCCATTGCGGCCAACCCGACGTCGCCGGAAAAATTCAGGAGCAGCTGCTAGACAACCAAAAATTGAATCGCTACCGCTGGCCAGAAGTACTGCATGCGCAAGCGGCTCAATGGGGTGCCGAAGCCACATTGCAGAAATACTTGCCACTCGTGCAAGAAACCCAACACGAGGAATTGCTCGGTGCCTTGATTGAACTCGCCGAAGCCGCGCAGAACAGCGACGTGCTGCTGCAGCTACAGCAAACTCGCGACGTCGCCGCCAAGGCTAAAACCGCAATTGAAGCTTGGGAAGAAGCGGAAAAGAAAAAGCGCGAAGAGCTGCAGAAGAAGAATCAAGGCCAGAGCGGAATGATGATCATCCGCTAACTAAATGATCATCAAATAACGCTGGATGCAGCTTGGAATCGTATTTCGCGCATCCACCTGGACCGAACATGAATAAATCTTTGTTTCGTGGCGGTTTTATGCGTTTCCTTATGAGTTGGATATACTCTCAGGGCCCAAGTTGGTTGGATTCACTTGGCGCGCGGTGTTCCAATTCCCTGCCGACAAAGGCTTGTTATGCCTAGAACTCTTAAGCGACTTGGAGTGAGACCTAGATCTTGATTTAGTAATCCGCGATAGCCAGGACTGCATTTCTGTATTAGAAAATCTTGGCAATGGAAACTTCCAAGCGCATTTTGTATTTCAAGGGCTAGACTCCGACCTCATCGACCAGCCGGGTCAGCGCGATTCCTGCCGTGTCATTTTGCATGGTGGAACTCCGAACGATCGGTATTTCGCCCAGTCAAATCGACACCTAGCAAAAGAAACAGGACGAAGAACGAGAGGCGCAACAAACTTCTTCCATGTCCGCGATTCGCATACGTTGACGATTGGGTGGGGGCTCTGGCAAACTCTGCGCTCCTATGCAGCTCCATCCAGCCCCTCCTATTACCGAAGTCGCCGCCGATCAGCCAGGCCAACTACGCGAGCTTGCGGCTGAAATGGCCGCACGCTTAGAAGTTGCGCGCACTCTGCCTGCTAATTCTTACCTCGGTGAGCGCCCCGACTGCGGCGATCATTCTTTTGGATTTTGGTGC
>JACNIZ010000054.1 GCA_014382805.1 Planctomycetota bacterium | reverse complement strand
TAGGTGCACAGGATGATGTGGTGGAGGTGCGATGCGGGGAAATGCGGCGACTTGGGTGAGATGATCGCGAATTGCAGATCGAAAGTCTGACGGGGGAGACGAAGGTAGCCCAGGCCCGATTGGAAGAGGTCCGAGTTGAGGTGCGAATGGAGCGGGCGAAAAAGTTGGTGGCTGGACCGGCCGGTCCAGAGGCTGAAGTTGAAGATATTAAGTTAAGGCATGAGCAAGCTTTAGGTCGGATGAAAAACAACCAAGTGGTAGTGAATGGTTTGCAACGTGAGCTGGCCGCTGCAAAAGGGCGCCGGCTGGTTTATATGGAGGAAGCGGTAGATTTGGAATTGCCGGAGATTTTGCCGGCTAGCTTGGATTTGGTGCCGCAGTTGGCCGGCTTGCAAGCCGCCATCGTCGTGCAACGCCGACGTTTACAGGAGCTGGAGCTTGTGCAGGAGCAATACCTACTACGTGCTCCCTATGCAGGCAGGGTCTCCACGCTGCCTGCCCCACAAGGCCAGGCGCTTATGGCTGGCGAACCCGTCGCCATTTTGGTGGATCCAAAACCACGTGAAATCATGGTCTACTTGCCAGATACCTCGCCGGGAACGGTGGACGTCGGCGATAGTTTTGAGGTTTCGCGGGTGATCCACGGGCTGCCTGGGGCAAATGAGGTGTTTAAGGTGCAAGCGGCAGTGCAAATTCAGGTGCCAAACGTTCAGCAGATTCCGGCACGGCTGTGGAAAAATCCGCAGATGCCGGAATATGGCAAGGCTTATGTGGTCGGGCCGGTGACCGAATTGAATTTAGTCCCGGGCGAACGCGTCTATCTGGAACCCCTGAATTGATTATCATTTACTTTCCCCGAAAGCGACCTACCCAACCTGTCCCCGCTTTCAATCAGACTCAATTGTTGTCATGACCGACGCAAATTCCATGGATTCATCCAGCTCGGCTTTCGCGCCATCAAGATCAGTAGGTAAATTTGCTGCGGGTAGCGCAGCCGCTTTTGCCGCCACCTTGGCCGTTTCGATTTCGGCACCATCTCTGATGCGGCCGCTGCTTCCTTCTGCGGCATTTATTGTGTTGCTGCCGTTTTTGCTAGGCGCGGTCTTTTGCGGACTCTTTGGGCGTCTGCGTGGCTTGATTTCCACGTCCGACGAAAACCCAATCGTGCCGGCTGTGCTAGGCGGTTTGTTGGGTGCATTGCCATGGTTGTTGGTTGCCGGCGCTCCGATCGCCAAAGTGGGTTGGATTGCCTGGGTTGCTGGTGTGTTGGCGGTTGTTTTGGCCTGCATGTTCCGCCGCCAAGGTCATGCCGTTGCGATGCTAGGAATCCTGGCCGCAGCTGGCATTTTGATGTTCGAACCTGATCGCAGCATCAATCAAGAATCGGTGAACGGTATGAAGCCGCTGGTCGTGCTGGGTTTGGACTCGGCGACCTGGGATCAAATCGATCCGCTGATCGAAGCGGGCGAACTGCCAAATATGAAGCGCCTACTGGAAATCGGCGCCCGCGGCCAACTGGATTCCGAAAAGCCAACCTTATCGGCGCGGATTTGGACGATCATTGCCACCGGCAGGACCGCTAAAGATAACGGCATCCTCGACTTTGAACGCGACCGCCGAAATTTGAAAGTGGGCCGCGTTTGGGACGTAGTGCATGAGAAGGAGGGCAAGATCGGCCTAACAGGTTGGCTGATGACCTGGCCTCCCGATCCATTTCCAGGGTTCTGCATGCCTGGTTGGGAATCTCCAGGTGAGCATACTTTCCCCATGGACTTGGCCTTCCTTGCTCCCCTGATCCAAGTCGGACGGCAGGATTTGTCGATCTTCTCATTGACTGCAATGAAGGCGGCTTTTTCAGGTTTGGCCATTTCAACGGCGGATCACGTCTGGGAAAACATGGGTCATTTTTGGCATGTAATCACTGCCAGTGGCAATCAAAAAGAGAAGCGGGAGCAGACTTTTTGGCGCATGCAGCTAGTATTTGCCAACTTGAGTTCAGATGCTTGGTTTGACCAAATGGCCTTGCATCGGCCCACTTTTGGAGGTTTGTTGATCACTCCGGTCGATACTCTGGGTCACCATTATTGGGCCTATCACGAACCGGCAGGCTTTCCTGATTTAAAAGCAGATGCCAAAGAGGAATTTCGCGACGTATTGAGGGACGGCTACCGCAAATCGGACGAAGTGCTTGGTCGATTGTTGGAACGTATCGACTTTGAAGCCACTACGCTGATGATCTTTTCCGATCACGGCATGCAAGCATTGCAAAACGGCGGCCGGCGTACGGTGCGGCCTAAGCCGGGCAACTTCATTCAATTTGTTGGCTTAGATCCTGTGCTGCTTCGGGTGCGCGCTGCGGTAGCAGGCAATCAGTTGATTATGACTTGCGATAACCCAGATCCGGGTGATTCATGGGAAGTCCTAGAAGAAGTTCGAACCAGAATGCTTGCTATTCGCGTCGAAGAAAATCCGGATGGCAGACCGTTCAAGTTCGAAGATTTTCCAGAAGGCAATGACACTTTAGTGATGGATTTTTTGCCGCGTGAATTAGGCAGCGAAGAAAATCATTTAGTGTTCGAAGGCGAGCGCACGGCCTTGGCCAATATGTTCTACCAAGAGTCTCGCACTGGGGTTCACCACGAACGCGGCATCATGGTGGTGGCAGGCCCTGGTGTAAAGAAGGGCGGGACCTTTGATGGAGCATCCATTTACGATTGTGCCCCGAATATGCTTTATGGCATGGGTCTAGCGGTCCCTGAAGGGCTGCCTGGCAAAGTCTCGATCGGCGCCTGGGAGGAAACTCATTTAGGATCCCACCCAGTGCAAACCGTCGCCGGGTACTTGCCTGCTCCACCCCCTGCCCAAGAGCTAAAAGCAGACCCAAACATGCAAATGAATGCCCTTGCCCAGATCGGATATGTGGACGGCACGGACGGCAAAAAGAAAAAGAAGAAGGACGAGTAAAATACCTTCTTCTCTGGTGGGGCCAATAGCTCAATTGGTTAGAGCTGCGAACTCATAATTCGTAGGTTGCAGGTTCAAGTCCTGCTTGGCCCACCATTTTCTGGGAACCATAGTCGCTCGTCCAGCCTATTTTATGAGGATTGAACTGCGCGAGCTGTGCTGCATATACTGAGCCCCCGGCGTCTTTGAGATGGCCCGGCAACCCTCCGCATTAGCAATGACCAAATTCCGTCTGTATTTTGCAACGAACAGAAAACACGTTGGCGAGAATCGTTGGCGGCCGGATCGTTACGAAACCGAATTTAGCTCCGATGGCATGGAGAATTTGCGCCTCGGAAAGCTGACCGTTGAGGCTGAGCAAACCAAGGTCGATCGTTATTTGCGCAAGAAAACGGACTCTGGCCGCGGCGACGGCGAAGGCTTGAGTGGTTACTTATCCAAGCAAGCGGCCAAACCAGGCCAGATTGATATTCGCGCATTTAGGGAGAACTTAAAAGCGAATCGTTCCGATATCAACCAACCGTCCACCGCCAAATATGGGTCGGATGCCTTGCTCAACGAATTGTTGAAGGTAATGCAAAAGAGCAAAGATGTGTTGATTTTCATTCATGGGTACAACGTGTCCTGGGAGTCGGCTGTAGGATCGGCATTAGCATTACAGGAAACGCTAAACAATGGGGACGGTAATCAAGAAACAGTAGTGGTTTTGTACACCTGGCCATCTAATGGCAGCGCAATGCCGTTTCTCGCCTACCGATCTGACCGCGCCGACGCCCGCGCGTCTGGAGCGTCGATTGGACGCGGAATACTAAAGCTAAGGGATTTTTTGATGAAGTTGCATCGCAGTCAGAGTGCAGATTGCGGACAAGATTTGCATCTTTTGTGTCATTCGATGGGAAATTATGTTTTGCAGAATGCCCTCAAGACTATCGATCAATACACGCCAGGCACCGCGCTTCCGCGAATATTTGAACACATTTTCCTTTGCGCAGCTGACGTCGATGACAATGTTTTGGAACGCGGCAACCCGATGGCGCGATTGCACGAATTGACGCGAAACGTGACAGTTTATTTCAACAGGGGAGACGCCGCGCTGCATGTTTCTGATTACACAAAGGGTAATCCAGACCGATTGGGCACGGCCGGTTCGGCCCATCCGTCGGCGGTGCACAGCAAAATTCATCAAGTGGATTGCAGCCCAATCGTCAGCGGCTTTGTTGAGCACAGCTATTATCTTTGTGGGCGCATTAATCAGGATATTTGCCAGAGCATAGCTGGACTCGATCCGACCGCCGATGATCGAAATCGGCAGCGAAACCCAATCGCGCAGAATACTTGGATCATGCGCTAAGTTAAAGTTCAAATTCGATTCAATAGTTCAAGGAAACTTCATGTCCTCAGAAGGCAACCCTCAAATTAGAAGCGAAATAGTCATTCGTGAAATCGACGGGGAATATGCCGTTTTTGATCCGGTTTCGGATAGGGTCGCTCTTCTTAATCTTTCAGCCATCACAGTATTGGACCTATGTGATGGAACAAGAACCACGGCAGAAATTGCTATGGAGGTGAGCACGATATTCTCCATTCCGGAAGAAGGGGCGCGGCTGGAAGTAGATCAAAACCTTAGCCCGGATTATTCATCAAGAAAGGGGCGGGCGTGCCTCGCATTGCCGATTAGATGTTTACAAACGCATCCATTCCGCAAACAAACCACACCCGCTTGTCCAATTCTACCTCCCCCTCAGT
>JACNIZ010000094.1 GCA_014382805.1 Planctomycetota bacterium | reverse complement strand
GAAGACCCAATAACTTCCAGCCAACAAGGGCGCCCCCACACCTAAGGCGGCTACGGACTCACTGCCCAACCTTGCTACAAACGCAGTGTCGACCAAACTGGTCAACGGCTCAGCGATCAACGAAACTAGAGCCGGCAGCGAACGCATCAGCAAAGTGCGATGCGGTCGCTTGTCGAAGTCGTGACTTTTATTCACAGCCCACGGCGAGCTGATCCAAAATCAAATCGCCGATTTCATCCGTCTTGTGCACGCCGACCTCAAGGCTGCGAATGCCGCCGCCACGCAGCAAATGCGCCACCGCGCCTTCTATTTCGCGCGCTGCAGCGGCCTCACCAAAGTAATCCAACATCATCACGCAGGCATTCAGCGTCGCAATCGGATTGGCAATGTTTTTACCAGCGGCTTGCGGGAAAGAACCATGCACGGATTCAAACAAACCCATCTTGCCTGGATGCAAATTGGCGCTCGCCGCAACCCCCATTCCACCTTGCAGCATCGCGCCCAAGTCAGTCACGATGTCACCAAACAAGTTGGTCGTCACCGCGGTGTCGATGGACTCAGGACTTTCAATCATGCGCATGCAAGCGGCGTCGACGTAAAGGTGACCGGTTTCTACAGCGGGGAACTCTTCAGCGATGGCAGCAAAAACGCGGGTATACAAATCCTGCGCGCGCACCGCATTGGCCTTGTCGATCAAAGTCAAATGCTTGCGCGGACGGGCTTGGGCTTGCTCGAAAGCGTAACGAATAATGCGCTCGGTGCCGGCATAGGTATAGCGCATGCTTTGCTCAGCGATTTCGTCGACGGTGCCTTGGTTTTGGTAAGTCGGCTTTTGCACGTAAACGTCTTCCGTGTTCTCGCGCACGATCAACATGTCGACGTCGGCAGCGGATTTGCCTTTGAGCGGGCAGAACTTTTCGTCGAGCAGCTTGATCGGCCGCAAGTTGACGTAAAGGTCCAAATCCCAGCGGCAGCGGCCGATGATGCCGCGTTCAATCAAGCCAACAGGAGCGCGTGGATCGCCAAACGCACCGAGAATGATCGCGTCGGCTTTTTGAATTTCCTCGAAGCTTGCGTCCGGCAGGATTTCCTCGGTTTTTAGCCAGTGTTCGGTGCCATATGGGTACTCCATCAGCTCCAGATCGAATTGATGCTGGCTGGCGGCCGCGCGCACCACGCGCAAGGCTTGGTGGACAACTTCGGGGCCGACGCCGTCGCCGGCTAGAACTGCTATGCGGTAGGTTTTCATCCGATTGGGCTCAGGAATCGGGAATTTTAACAGCATGGCCATCTTCAAGGAGCGACGGCCAGCGCTTTCGCGGCGTTTATTCGGTCGAATCGGTTTTGGGTCCCGAAAATAACCGGGCAAGAGCCGAAACCAAGGTACCCAGCGGCAGGAAGGCGGTCATGGGTACGGCCAAATAGACTGCGGACAGCAAGGAAAGCCCCAATCGGTTCCACCACTTCAGCTGATAAAAAGCACCCAGGTACCAGCCGACCACCAAACCGATGAATGGGCCGATGGTCCAGCCTAGTGGGCCAAAAGTGATGAGGTCGCAAAAATCTAGCACCAAGCCTGCCGCAACTGGGCCGACCGCGTTGTGAAGACGTCGAAACCAGTGAGTTTTGGCGGGTTCCACCTGGGTTTGAGCGAATGCCAGAATATAGCGGTCTAAGTCGCGGCAATAGGCGACCTCATGGCCCCAGTCGCGGGGTTGTAACGGCTGCAGCAATTCCGCGCCGGCCTCGATCGCACGCTGCAAATAGAACTCGGCGTCTTCCACTAACATATACAGTTCGGCACGCAGGTTGGCATCGGCACGGCTGGCAGTAGATTTTCCATCCGTGGCAATGTCCGCTTCAGCCAAGGAATCCCCCAACAGCCGACGGATCCCAGCTTCCGGCATCAAGCCCAAAACCGCCCCACCTGGCAAAACAAATTCCGTCATGCCCACCACGTGCAGGCGCGGCTCTACATCCAACGTGCGCTGATAAAACTCGCGTGCAGTGTCCTGCTCGGCTACGTAAAAGATGAAATGGCTGGTCATGAATCGCAATGGCACTACGAACAGCTTAGCCCAGACCCTAGCCTTTGAGGATTCGATTCCGTTAGCACCTGGAACCTCGTGGTATGGGACTCGAGGAGGAACCGTTTCCTCCCCGATTTACCAATGCAAATTTATTCGTGGCATTTCCAAGCTGGCATTTTGGCCAAGTGCTCCTTGGCAGCAACTTCAGCTTCGGCGCGCTCCATGTTTTGCATGCCCATGAAGTAACCGCTAATCGTACCTTCCAAAATGGACTCATAGGACTGCAGCTTGCCATCGTCGTCGGTGCAATAGTTGCAGTACATGTCGCCGGGCTTGGCTTCGGTGAGTGGCATGCCGCAAGACTGGCACTCGGTCATTTGGATATTGGAATAAATTTGCAGCCTATAGCCGTCGGGATCGCAGGCCATGAATTCGCGTAAGCCGTAAAACTGAGACTTAGGCTCGGTGCGAGCAGTTCCGCCCTTCTCGTTAAAGGCCGCAAAAAAGCCGTCGACGTCTTCTACATTGATGTAAAAAGACGCGCCGACGCCAGCTTTTCCGGCGCGAAATTCGTCCACCATTTCTTGTTGCAGCTCCAGCGCCGCTGGGTCATCCGGGCAAAAACTTGGATCCGGATCCATCGCAATGCCGAGCATAATCACTTGGCGATCCAGCGACAGGCTGGCCCACATCGGCTTCTCCATGCTGGGCCAGGCTTCGTCCATCGTGAAACCGAGCTTATTGGTGTAGAAATCCACGCTGGTGGCCATGTCGGCGCAGGTCAGCATGATGCAGTTTGGGTAATTGCGGTTTTGGTTGTTGCTCATTTCTTGAGGGGTGGGAAATCCCATTCATCCTAACATCCATTTCGATATGCTCCAGCTATGCCATCTGCCGTCCTCATTGGTGCCAACCGCGGCCTGGGCTTGGGCTTTGCCAAGAATTTGCTTCGCGCTGGCTACGACCTGCACGCAACCGTGCGCGACCCAAACGCCTGTCCTGAACTCATGCAATTGGGCGTATCCTGCCCGCTGCAGCTGCACGTTTATCCGTTTGAAGTCACCAGCGCTGATTCGCGACGCCATTTCGTCGACAACCTGGCCATCTCTCAAATCGATCTACTCATTCATAACGCGGGCATTTATGGTCCTCCCAAAGTCCCTCTTGGCACCCTCGATGAAGAAACTTGGAAACAAGTGCTGTGGGTGGACACCATCGCACCATTACTCCTAATGCAGGACCTATTGCCACGCCTACGCGCCGCCGAGGCCGCCAAAATTGCCCTGCTTACGAGCAAAGTCGGCAGCATCGCCGATAACGATTACGGCGCTTGTTATTTTTACCGCTCAGCCAAAGCAGGGCTCAACGCAGCCGGTCGCAGCTTGGCCATCGACCTGACCCCCGAGGGCATCAGCGTGATTTTGCTGCACCCAGGCTGGGTGCGCACCGACATGGGCGGAGTAGCTGCGCCGCTAGAGGTGCCGGAATCCGTCGCTGGCATGTTGCAGCAAATGGAACAACTTTCGATCCAAACGACCGGGCGTTTTGTAGATTACTCTGGCGCCCCCATTCCCTGGTAAGCATGTCGTCCTCCTCCTCCAATTTGCTCCTGAGCATCGGCTTGGCCGGTGCCGCTCTTTTTTCCCTGACGACGTCGGCTGGCGCGGCTCAAGATCGCCCGAACATCATTTTGATTATGGCCGATGACCTCGGCTACGGCGAGTTGGGCAGCTACGGTCAAACCAAGATCCGCACCCCGCATTTGGATCAGTTGGCGAAAGAAGGCATGCGTTTTACGCGCTTTTATTCGGGCGCTCCGGTGTGTGCGCCGGCGCGTTGTGTACTGTTAACTGGCCGCCATTTGGCGAATGCTGAAATCCGCGGCAATAAGGAAGTCAAACCCGAAGGCCAATGGCCAATTTCGGAAGCCGCTGTCACCTTGCCGGAAATGTTGCGCGAACGTGGTTATTCGACTGGCGCGATGGGCAAATGGGGATTGGGCATGGTCGGCTCCAGCGGCGACCCGAATACGCAAGGCTTCGATTTGTACTTTGGCTATAACTGCCAGCGCGAAGCTCATTCTTATTTCCCAGATCACCTGTGGCGAAACAACGAACGGGTAGATCTGAATAATGTCAACGTGCCAGGACACGCGCGGTTGCAAGAAGTGCCCGACGACTACTCGCGTTTTTATGGACCGGAATACGCGCCGGATTTAATGATGGCGGAAGCCGCAGGGTTTTTACGTCAGCAGGCCGCACGCTACAAAAAAGGCGGCGAACCGTTTTTCCTTTATTTGCCGTTTGTAGAACCGCACCTGGCCATGCAACCGCCACAACATTGGGTGGAGCAATATCCGACCGAGTGGGATGAAGCCCCCTACCTAGGCACTCGCGGTTATACCCCTCACCCACGGCCGCGTGCAGGTTATGCCGCGATGATTAGTGACCTGGATCAACACGTGGGCGACGTCGTCGACATGGTGGATGAATTGGGATTGGCCGGTGACACCTTGATTATTTTCACTTCCGATAATGGACCGACTCACGATGTCGGCGGGGTGGATACGACCTTTTTTGATTCGGCTGGTGGATTGCGCGGTCGCAAAGGCAGCGTTTACGAAGGCGGTTTACGGGTTCCAATGATCGCTCGTTGGCCGGGCAAAATCCGGGCCGGGAGCTCGTCGCAACAGGTCAGTGCTTTTCAGGATGTGATGCCGACTTTGGCAGCAGTCAGTGGTACCAACGT
>JACNIZ010000262.1 GCA_014382805.1 Planctomycetota bacterium | reverse complement strand
CGGTGGCCTCTGACGCCGATTTGGGCGCAAAAGTAGTAGTTGAAGAAAAAGAAGTTCCTATCCACGCCTGAGTTTCGGAGCGCTGTTAAAATTCCGGGATGGCCGAACCCGACCGCATCTCAATTCAGCACATTCTGGTCTCCTTCGAAGGCACACCGACCGAAGCGACCCGCAACCAAGCCGATGCTGAAGCCCTAGCCAAGACCATGCTGGAGCGCGCCCAAGCCGGCGAAGACTTCAACACGCTGGTCCGCGAGCATTCTGATGATAATGTCCACCCGGACGATCCAACTCCTGGCACTTATCACATGCTGAATAACGGCGTTGAGGGGTCGAATTTCCCTCAGTTCATCTCCGACTTGAATACTCGCGCTCAGGAGAAAGAAGCTGAGCTAGTCGCGAAAATGAAAGCCGCAGAAATCACCACCGACGAACTCAACGAGCAAATGAATGAGTTCCTCGAAGGCCTGCGCGCCGAGGCCGATCACAGCGCACCGACCATGCCCTACCCCCGTGAATCCATGGTTCCAGCATTCGGCGACGTCGGCTTTGCCTTGGAAGTTGGCCAGGTTGGCATGGCTGACTACCACGAGGAAAATAGTCCGTTTGGATGGCATATCATCCGCCGCGTTGACTAAGGATTTTGAAACGTAGCCTTGGGCGATGATTAGGGATGGGGAAATGAGTACTCTCTTTAGAGTCTTCAATGAACCGCAATACGTCCCTAACGATCATCGCCCTGCTTCTGGCTTGCATTGCAGCGATAGTTTTTTATCCAGCCGATGGAATGGATGCCGATGCTGGTCCAGCGTCGATTCAGGATCTCGGCTTGGTGGATGCGGAGTATATCGAGGAAAGCCCAACGGCAAAGGTGGAGCAAAGCGGACGCGCTGCGGCCGGCGCTCGAAGCTCGAATTTTCCGCAATGGACCACTCCTCCCGATAGAGATCATGATTTACATGGGATTGTTCTTGGGCCGGACGAAAGGCCGATTTCTGGTGCGGCAGTATTTGTGACCCGTCCAACTAGGCAGGGTGTTTCGACTTTGGATTTGGTTAGAAACAAGAGCACTCAGGAGATAGGCTCGACGATTTCGAATGAGGATGGTGAATTTCGCATTCACCTCGAGCAAGGTTCCTTATACGACTTGGAAGTTTCCGCCGAAGGCCTGCATTCGCCGATGATGAAAGGATGCCAAGCTGGTGAATATGTCATCGTTCGCTTAGAGCCGAGCAGTTCATTGGAAGGGCTTTTGACTTCAGCTAAGACCGGGGCACCGCAAGCGGAAGTGCGCGTGCGCCTGTTCCGCAGGGGCGGCAAAGGACGTCGGCACGAGACGAAATCGGATGAGAATGGGCACTACATTTTTTCTGGGCTGACCAAGGGTCATTGGTATTTGGAGGTGATACCTCCTGAATTGAAGCCACCGGACTGGGAAGATATTGAGGTCGTAGCCGGAGACCGAATCGTCAAGGATTTTGTTTTGGAGGAAGGTGCGAGCGTTAAAGGGCGAGTTGTAGACGCGGTTACCCGCTTGCCGATCGCCCATGCGGAGGTTTCGAACAGTTGGGTATTTCGCCGTACTACACACGCCGATGGCGACGGGAACTTTGAAATCACTGGTTTAGGAAATGGACAAGAGCGTATTGAGCTACACGCACGAGCGGCAGGGTATGGAGTTAAGGCTTTTGGCGAGAAAACGATTCACTCAAGTGCCGAAATTGTGCTCGATCTTTTGCCAGCCAAGAGGGTGATTGGGAAGGTTGTGTTGGATGATGGATCGCCGGCTGCGGGAGTTTACGTGGCTGCCGCAGGCAGTGATTTTTCTGGCCGGGATCAACAAATTGATTGGCCATCAACCACTTCGGGTGCCGATGGGAAATTTGAAATTATGAACGTCCGTCCGGATATCCCGCACACTCTGCAAGTGATTAAGCCCGGCCATGGATCGCTGTTGTTCGAGTTCCCGCCAAACGAACCAGAGCTTGCTGTGATTGACCTCGGAGAAATCAATCTTCCCAATGCGGCTTGGATTGCAGGCAGATGCCACAATGAGGCTGGCGACGGCATCGTTGGCGTCAATCTCAAGCTGACGGGATGGAATAAGGATCGGGGGAAATTTGGAAGAGCGGTAGATGAAGAACTGGGAAACTATGTCGGCGATCTCGAACTCACCAGCGATGACTTGGGTAGGTTTCGTTTCCCAGATCTTGCTGCGGGGAGTTACCTGCTCAGCGCCAAGCGTGGTGGGGTTAAGCAGGGAAATCCAAAAGTTTTTGAGTTGGTGTCAGGACAAGGTCGCGATGGGGTTGATGTCCTTATTAGCGATGGAGAAATTATCGAAGGAAAAGTTCTTGGGCCGGACAATCTGCCGTTTGTCGATGCGCAAGTGGAACTTAGAAAAGGTGCTGGGAGTAGCGGTGATAGGGTCAGGGCTAGCACCGATAAAAATGGCCATTTCGAATTTCCAAGCATCCCGCCGGGCTCATACTCCATTCATGCATGGCCGCCTTACTCAATGCCGCCATTGGCCAATAACGACATCATTTTGCCCACTGAATTGGCGGACGTCGCGCCTGGTCAACGGGGTTTGGTACTAACCCTCGGGCGTGGTCAGGTCATTACTGGGCAAGTATTTGATGCTGCAGGAAATCCGGCTAATCGTGCTTCGGTGAAAGCGTTTGACCCAGCCGGTGTGGAATTGAATTCAACCCACACAAATTCAAAGGGTGAATTCACTCTACGCCTTTCGGTTGGTGCACTCGTTGATATTGAAGCCAGCCAACGATATTCCTCTAATCTACAAGGCGACAATGGTGAATATTGGTTACCGAACCCAGATGCGCCATCGGTGATCCAAGCTGGCGTTGCAGCTGGGACTTCGGGGTTGACGCTTGTGCTCCCTCAGCTCTGATAGCTAAGAGGTGGGTCGATTAACGTTGCCAATATCCATCGCGTTTTTACTTATGTCCCTTGCAAAAACCTTTCCATTCGGGACCAGGGTCTTGCGCAAAATTCAAAATCCTCTCACCGCTTACCAAGTGACCGATATTCCCACCTAGTCCTCAGCAATTACTTCCTCCCAAAGCTTTCGGTTCGCTTTGATAATGGGATGGGCAAGTGCGGATTCCGTCAACCGGCCCCGATAGCGCTGCCACGCCTCTTTTTTTTCCCACCGGGTATACAAATCGAGAATCCTAAATAAAGCCTGAGTTGTTCGGTAGTGCTCCGGTCCTCGATCTAATTGAATGCGTTCAAAGGCATCAAGTAGCAATTCCTCCGCCCTCACGAAGCGCCCTACACGAACATAGGCATGGCCAAGAATGCTTGCAGTTTTGAAGCGCTCCCATTGGCTTTCAGGTAATACTTTCGCTCGATAAGCAAAAGCTGATTCTAGGTAGGGCAAAGCAGCGTCAACGCGATTCAAGTGGATCAAAATTCGACCTAAAGTTGTTTCAATTGCCGAGATTTGCAAGCGTGAATCTTCAATCAATCTTGCATCCTCCAGCGCCCTTTACGCGAAAATTTCCGCTTCGGCGTAGCGGCCCTCATCCGCACGTAATCGCGCCAGGCTAAATTCGGTGCTCCCGGGCGCATGCTGATCAGGATAAGCGGCTTGCAAAATTGCTTCCGATTCGAGGAGTAACCGTTCAGCTTCGGCAAACCGCCCCGTGTCTTTGTAAAGCAATGCAAGATCATGGCGAAGTTTCGCCCCCTCAGGATGCCCCGGTGCGAGGGCGGAATCTAATGCTTGACGGGATTCAAGAAGTGCTGCTTCTGCTTCCGCGAAACGTTGCTCATCCTGCAGTAGCCAACCCCGTTGGTTTTGCGCTTTACCAATAAGGACATGGTCCACCGGAACAATCATTCGCGCAGCACGGAGAGCTTTGTCCATCCAAAGCAATGCTCCAGGATTGTCACCGAGACTGTGCCATATTCCGGAAGCTTGAGTTGCTAGAACAAATCGGGCACGGAGAGTTTCATTATCGGGATCTAACAAGTCCAGCATCTCATTAGCTCGATTAGACAGTTCCCTAGAATCATCATTGCGCGCTTCCTCCCCGGCTAAGTCGGCAAGCGCTGTAAGACTGCGCGCAAGATCGATATGAGGAGCTTGCAGGAATGTTAGTCGCATCTCATAGGCGTCTTGCACTCCGCCCGCATCATGAAGGGCTGTAGCAATGACATTTTCCGGGATTCCATCTAAGTTTCGCAGGATGCCCAGGCGACGCCGATAAATCTCCATAGGTGATAAACCTATGGCGGAATAACTATCTCCCAATTGCTTGAGGAAATCCGCGGCAGTGTGTGGATCGGTCTCTTCTAATCGATCCACCGCCAAGGTCAAGCGGTCCAACAAGAGGCGTAAGTCAGCTTGCTTGCGCGGATCGCGTCCAAAGTTCTGATCCATTCGGAGCATATCCAGCATGGAAAAGGACATGAGGCGTGATTGAGCCAAGTGCTCTTGCTCCCGCTCGAGCAGCTTGTTAAGAACCACTACAGAAACAAGCAGCAAAAGCACCACCGAAACGCCTGATCCGACGCCAACCTTATTGCGGTTCACAAACTTAGCCAGCCTATAGCGCAACGTAACCTTCCTTGCGATCACAGGAAGACCATCCAGGTAACGGCCGACATCGGCAGCAAATTGCTCAGCCGACGCATAGCGCCGACTTGGCTCTACTCGTAGGGCCATCATGACCATGTTGTCGAGGTCGCCCGCAAGCACTCGTTTCAATCGTTCGGCAGAGAGACCGCGCGATTTTTCCGCTCCTTCTGGAACGCAGGAGCTAGGCGCTGGTGGATTTTCATTACATACCATCCTGACCAAGTCATGACTGGCTGTTGTACTTGGCTGAAACGGCCTGCGACCTGTAAGCAATTCAAATAGTAAAACCCCCAGTGAATAAACATCTGTGGCAGTGGTCACCAAACTTCCACTCAACTGCTCTGGACTTGCATATTCTGGCGTGAGCAGCCGTTCGGTACGAGTCACTGCTTCTTGAGCAGGGTCAAGGATTTTCGCCACCCCAAAATCAAGCAACTTTGGGGTACCGTCAGCGGTCACTAGAATATTTGCTGGCTTCAAATCACGATGAACGATTAGCTTTCGATGAGCATCATGAACGGCTTCTGCAATCTTTTTGAACAATTTTAGGCGCTGTCGGACGGTTAGTTTGTTGTTGTCGCACCAAATATCCAGAGGCTCACCTTCAACTTTCTCCATGACTAAATAGGGTTTCCCTTGACTGCTAGTCCCGCCATCAAGAAGCCGTGCAATATAGGGGTGATCCAGCTCGGCCAAGGCCTGACGTTCTAGCAAAAACCGAGAATGACTCGCTGGGGATAAACGACCCTCTCGCACCACTTTGATCGCAACTTCTTTTTGATAGGACTCATCATCTCTAATCGCCGAATAAACTGCTCCCATACCTCCTGTGCCAAGTAGTTCTTTAAGCTGGTAAGGGCCAATGCTGGTCCCCGTTAACCCTCTGGCAACTTCAAGATCTAGCTCTTGTTGTTCCAGTTCAGCTCGACGCCCGGCATCCCCAACAATTTGGCTTACTACATCCCTTTCACATGAATCGGCGGCGAGTAAAGACTCAACCTTGTTTCTTAATGCTGAATCCTGGTTGCACTCGACATTTAGAAATCCATCTCTCTCCTCCGCTTCTAGTTCACACGCCTTCTCGAAAATTTCCTGAAGTGCTTGCCAGCTTGAATCGCTCATGTATCACTTTCTCCGCGTTCATCCTTGGTGAGCTCACTTTGTAGCCATGCGCGCGCCAATCGCAAGTCGCGCCCAACGGTCCCCACGGAAACATCAAGAGCAACCGCGATTTCGCGATTCTCCATTCCTCCGAAATATCGCATCTCTACTGCCCTAGCTTTACGAGCATCATATTCTTCTAAGCGCCTTAGTGCTTGATCAAGATCAAGCAACTCATCAGGATTAGTGGTGGGTTCGGAGGCGATTTCGCCAGCAGGGAAAGCACAGCGTAATCCGCGACGCTTTTTTGCTTGGCGCCGACGTGCGTGGTCGAGCAGTAATCGCCGAATGCAGGTTGCGGCCATTGCATAAAAATGAGACCGATCTTTCCAAGTAACCGAGCGTTGATCAACTAATTTCAACCAAGCGTCATGAACCAATGCAGTGGCTTGCAGCGTATGACCGGAACGCTCTCTGGCCAAACTTCGGGCTGCCCTCAAGCGCAATTCTGAAAATACGGATGGCAGAAGTTCGGCGTACGCATCGGGATCACCGTCCCCGGCGCGCCGCAGGAGCTGGGTGATTTGCTGAAGGGATGCATCTGCCATTGAACACGATCCAAGCTCGTACTTTCATTGTAGGCGCAAAATTTCAAAAAATCTGGCTCCTGGGTTGACGATTTAGTGCCCATTTTGCGCGTTGGGAAGGAATGGCATCAATTTGATGCTGAGAAAATGGAGATCATCATGTTAAAAACCATCCTCTGCGGCCTTTTTTTAGCCCTCTCGCTGCCCGCCAGCAGCTTTTCCGCCCAAGCCGGAACAGCCGATATTGTGCGAGGTCCATTTGACGTTCAAACCCTCACTGGCGACCCACGCATCCAGGGCGCCGCTTATGGATGGGGACACTATTGGGTTTCAGGGGCAGGCTATGACATCTACAACCCGGAATTTATGATTCACAAGTTTGATATGGATGGGAATTATGTAGCCAGCTATCCGCAAGAGGTAGGTACAACAGGATTAGGCAATTATGATTTAGAGATTGATGAAGCCACCAATACTATGTGGGGGGCATATGACGGAGGTAACGTAAGCATTTATTCTTACAGCCCGGGTTCGGGCGGCCTTTATGGCGGGCAAACTCGGACTACTCCAGCCGTCCATGGCTTTGCAGGGTTTACTCGAGATCCGAATTCAGGGCTATTCTATTTTTACAGTTATTTTATTAATGAGATCACGGTTCTTTCTCCGGATTTGAATTATGTCGTTGACTATCTACCGACTAGCTCTGAAATATATGGACTTTCTTGGAGTGAAAATACCAATACTCTTTGGGCGGTTCAAGGTGAAGGGTATGTACGAGCGATTGAATTGGACCCATTCAGTGGTGTTGAAACAGGGCGCCGCTTTGACATTGAATTGCCAAATACCTTCCGCGCTGGTGGCTGTGATATTTACGATGACCCCAATAATCCCGGCAGCCCCACTTTGGCGCTCATCGCTCAAGGCTGCGCGGATCAGCTCGCCTGTTATGACGTCGATAGCATCACTGGAACGAGTCCGGATACTTGGCCGCACCTCCCGGCTAATCAGCAGCTCATCGCGGCGGTCTATCAAGAGGGGTTTGAAGACCTTCGTGCCACTACCCCGAGTTACCTGCAACGCAACTCTCTAAATCCATTTACTAATAGGGATGAACCGGGAGCTTTGGTCAATAGCGGTCCCAGTACCATCGCAAGCTTGCCTGCCTTCAGTGGCAGCTATTGCTTGGAGCTCGGGCGCGTTCTCAATGCCTGCGAAGCGACGCCTGTTCGAAGCGGCTTTATCGTCGGATTAGACGGCACTAATCAAGGCGACTTAACTCTGGATTTTAAGGTTCGCAGTCGTAACAAGGTGGCTGACACTTGGGATGGGATATTCGTCAGCGATGATGGCATTAATTGGAACCAGGTGTACGGACCTTGGCAAACTGGCACCGGCGGAGGAACTTGGACTACTGTTACTGGTGTTGATCTGAGTCAAGCAGGTTTGGCCTCTGGTTGGTTTTACTTATTGTTCGCTTATGAAGGCGAACTGGGATTCGATTTGGAAGGTGTTCAAATCGATGAGATAAAAGTGAATGGAACTTGGACTAAGCCCATTCTTAACATTCAAAATACGCAAGTGGGTGAAAAACCAGTCGTCGAACTGAATCAGGCCATCCCTTATCAATGGGTAGATGCTGCTTATTCCACTGCTGGATTTGGTCCCTTTTTTATTAACGGCAATTGGCTCCCAATTTCCCCTCCTTGGACATTTCTGAACCCAACCATCGCCGATGGAAATGGCTATGCGAAGTTTGACACCCCTAAACTGCCGACGTCAGCAATGGGATTGGAGGTTTGGATGTTGGCCGCAAGTGGACCTTTCCTGTCCAACTCGGTGAACTTTGTCATTAATTAACGAGCATCGCATCCAACATTAAGGAGGGCTTCTTCGCAAGGAGCCCTCCTTAATCCTTGCCATTCAAATATGCCTTCGGGAATTTCCATGGCCCGCGATATTCAGGAATTGCGCGGCGGGCGGCGGCGGGGTCTTTGATGATGGATTCGGTGGAAGGGTCGAAGTGGATGGTTCGACCCAGGGCGTGGCTTAGATTGCCCAGGGTGATAGGCAAATCAACTTTGATGTGGTAATCCACGCAGCAACTGGGTTGGCCGCCGTTGCGGATGCAATTCAACCACTCAATTTCATGAATGCCGCCGTCGGGAGTGATGGGCTCGGGGACGTCGTCGGGGTTGAGTTGATCGTTTTGCGGATGGATTTGGTGGTTGTTGTAGTTGGTGAGTAGGGTGCCGTTTAGGCCGTGGAAATAGATGCCGAGCGCGCGTGCGACGTTGTCGTATTCGTAACCATGATGATTGAACTGACTGAAGTGCCAGCGCATGGTCATGTTGGGATATTGCCACAGCATTTCTTGCGTATCTGGAGCGTCGCCATCGCCTTGCACGATGAAGCGGCCGCCGAGCGCGCTGATTTTTTCGGGGTAGCCGAGGTTTAGTGCCCACACCGGTAGATCAAGTAGGTGCGGCGCCATGCCCGGCGTCCAACCACCGGAGTACGCCATCCACGAACAATGCATTGCGGCGTCATTAACCATCAGCGCATTGAATTCGGTTTCCTCGGCCGGACCTAACCACATTTCAAAATCAATGTCGTCGGGCGGCGCTTGTTTGGGCGCGGTGCCGATGCCTTGTACTCCCATGTTCCAACCCCAAAAAGTTTCGACGCGCCCGATCGGGCCGAGCTTGCCAGAACGAACCCAGTCGACGACGCGGCGGTAGTTATTGGCTTGATGAATTTGGGTGCCGACTTGACTGACTACTCCGTGTTTGCGCACCGCGTTGCGCACCGCAATCGATTCCGCCGGGTAGAGGGTCATTGGTTTTTGCAAATAGATATGTTTACCAGCCGCGGCGGCGGCGCATGCTTGCAGGCAATGCCAGTGCGGAGGGGTTGCAATAATGACGGCGTCGACGGCCGGGTTAGCGAGTAGTTCGCGATAGTCGCTATAGGCTTTGGCGCTGGGATGAGTATTCAACCACGCATCGGTGCGGTGCTTTTGCACGTCGCAAACGGCGATGAGTTCGGTGTCCGGATCGGCCAAACTTTGGCGCAGGTTGTGTGAACCCATTCCTCCACAACCGATGAGGGCCAGACCGAGTTTGTCCATCGCTGGACTGGTGCGACCACGCCGACGCGCGCGCGTGACCGGCAAAACTGGAGTGGTCAGAAAAGCGGCGGCTCCGCTAATGAGGGCTTCGCGTCGGGTGATGTTTGGCATGGGGCAAAAGGCTGATGGACTGTAACTAGCTCCTACTAATCCGTTACACCAGTGGCTACGCTACCGTTTCGCCAGTCCCTACGCTACCGTTTCGCCAATGCATGCAGGAACCCAGCTTGGCACGATGCTGAATTAACCATCGGATTTGTATGCCCGCCACGCATCATTCAGCATTACGGAATCGGTTGGGCCGGGCATGACAAGGAAGCGGTAGCGCAAGCGCAGGATTTCTCCTTTTTTCAGTTCGTAGCGGGTGCCGGCTTTGGGGAAGGTGGGTTGGAACCAGGGCAGTTCTGGATAGGTGATGACGTCGGCGGGGTAGTTGGGGTTGGCCGGGTGTTCGAGGATAGCGAGGGTGGTGAGTTGTTTGCCGCCTTGCCAAATGCCGGTTGCGGCGGACCAAGCGGGCAGGGTTTGGTTGGGGTTGCCGCCATTGGCATTCCGTGTTGGGGCGACTGGGGAAGTTGTGATTAAGCCGGTGCCGGATTGACTGAATTGCAGGTTTTGCACCGGAGCCAAACGCACGTTTAAGCCGCCGTATTTATCCGTGCCGCGCCGCGCCAGACTGACGCCGTCGGCGAGGGCGGTTAGCTTTAGATCTAGGTCGACGGTTTGACCGTATAGATCGTTGCCGAGGACTAGTGTGACCTCGGCCATTTCCTTGACGATTGGAGTTTGGTCTTCCCACATCCAAATATTCGTCGCCCTCACGCCGACGTTTTTGCCACGCGACAGCGTCATCGGCTGGCCTTTGGGTCGGGAGTAGACGCGTTGCAATGCGTGCAGGTCGCCTACTTCATTTCCAAATTTCACTTCCGGCCACGCCCAGTAAATGCCGCGGTGATGCGGGTGGTCGTGACTCCAATCCAGTGTGAGTTCTTCGCCGTCGAGACCGTTGAGCGGATGGATATACCCACTGCGTGGCTTCGCGTAAATCCGATTCCCCTCAGCGACGGACTGCAGATATCCCTCCGGCAAATCCACCTGATCGCCGAGGTAAGTGAACACTGGCTGCGGGAAAAGGTCGAACTGAAACTTGCCGCCTGAACTACGAAAACCATGCACGCCGACGCGATGAAAACTGTCAGCAGTTTTGATTTTGAAAGTCCATGTGTGATGACATGGAAGGTCATTGATACCAATGCTCGACGTATCAATGCTCAAAGTTTTATCGCTCCAGGTCCACGCCAAATCACGCTCCAAACCCAGCATTTGAATCTTGCTGCCCTCACCCGGACGCGGAGTTTGCAGGCGCAGTTCATCGCCCGGCCAATCCATCACAATTGCGTAATGATTGCCGTGGTTTTTCGTATATGCCACGGTTTGCCAAAGCGACGTGTACTCCGCATTCAACCCATGAGCCGCGCCGTCGGCAGTGGTGTACAGCGCATCGGTTGGCACGATGTGTTTCAGCCCATCCTCATGTGCCCAGTAAAGTCGGGCCACGGCTTGATGAGTCGTCTCTTTGAACTCCACTCGAATCGAAGTGCGCTGATCGGCGGCCATCACACATATCCCCGGTTCTTTGGAGGTGGCGATTTTTTGCCCATCAATCCACAGTGTTGCGTGGTCGTCGGCTTCCAATTCGAAAATATAGGGACCATCCGCCGACGCTTCGATGAATCCCGTCCACGTCGCCGTGAAATGATCCGGCTCGATGCGATCCAGCGGCGAATTGCGCACCCAATCAAAATCAATATTCGCATCCACCCGCTCGACGTCCGACGTCACCCACTCGCCCAAACGCGCGGCCGGTTTGGCGCCGTAAATGGCTTCATGATTCACCGATATCCACGCCCCTAACTGCCGCAATCGCTCCTGCTGCAACAACGGAATCTGCCCATCCGCACCCGGCCCGACGTTCAACAACATGCCGCCGCCATGACTTACCGAACGCGCGAAAAAATGAATTAATTGATCCGGCCGCAAATACGCGTCCAACTTTTCATTGCGATTCAAGCCAAAACTGCGGCCCAAACCCCGGCACTCCGCCCACGGCCGATCCCCCGGAGGTGCACCGGCCGAATACTCCGGGGTACGAAATCCACCCTTAGATCCTCCGCCCCAGCGGTCGTTTACCGCCAAGTCCTCCGGACAACCCGACTCGGTATACAACCAATCCATCAACTCTCCCGACTTCCAAGTGCTCGCCGGATGATCCCAATCGCCGTCGGAAAAAATCACCGCCGGTTTATAGCGCGACATCACATCCTTGAACTGCGGAATCATGTGCTCAGCCACATAGCGATCCACATCATTCGCCGGGTTCTTATTCGCCCATTGATAAATCGGATGATTCCACTCCGGCAACGAATAATACAAATCCATCCTTAACCCCGCCGCGCGCACCGCCGACGACAACTCCCCCACCAAATCCCGCTTCGGCCCAACGTCCATCGCGTTCCAAGCAAAGCCGCGAGACTGAGTCGCATGTGCACTAGGCCACAACGCAAAGCCATCATGATGCTTTGACGTCAACACCACATACTGCGCCCCAGAATCCCGAAACAACTCCGCCCATTCCGTCGGCTCAAACAGCTCCGCCTTAAACAACGGCGCCAAATCTTCATATTTGAACTCCTCGCCATAAACCCGTTTCAAATAATCCAACCGCGGCTCATCGCCGGACTGCAAACCGCGCAAAAACCACTCCGCATACTGCTCCGGCCCACTCCACGACGGCACCGAATACAAACCCCAATGAATAAAAATCCCCAACTTGGCATCACTAAACCACTGCGGAAACGGCCGCGCGGCGAGGTCGTCCCAATTCGGCTCCTGAGCGCCAACCGGAGTTGCCAATGCCAAAAACGCCAACACGCCGGAATCGATCCACTTCATGCTCGAATGCTAACACTTCTACGAAGACCTAATTCGATCCATTGCTATAGGATTGCTCTCGGATAAAATTCAAATTCACTCCCCAATGCCTTCCTATTTTTTCTTTAATCCGCCTAAAAGTAGTAAGAGGAAAGAGATGGTTCGGTCAGCGGAACCGGACCTACGCTTCATGAAGTTTGGGTCCCGTGGACTTGGGATTCGTTAATGAAGGCTACTTTTTTGGGCGATTACCCAATTCCGAATCCGGATAGTCTGCAAGGTCAACTTGACGGGATGGCATGCGCAGTATTCGTCGGTTGCCATTCCTTTGACAATCCTGCCGTAGCCTAAATTAGGGCTCAATTGTCACGTCGGTGACGGAACTGCTGTGCATGTATTGCAGGGCTTGTAGGCGAATGCGTTGACTGGCGGCGACGACTGGCGCAGTGGTGGTCCAAGTAGCATTGCCGAAGGCGTCGGTCTTTTGGAATTGTGGTACCAAATGAGGTGTACACATGTTCACATTGACCTTCAACTCGGCGACATAAATGGCGCACAGATAGAGGTCATTCACCGAGTAAACCAGGAAGGTTTTTGCGTCCGGTTTGCCACCAGTGACGGAAACGGTTAGCGGTTGGCCGCTTTCGATCGGATCTGGGCTAACCGAAACCTGGAAATCTGGATCCATGGTGGGGATCACGGCGGTTGTTGCCCGCGCATTCCAGGAAGTCAGTGCAATTGCGCCTGCACAGATGAGGAAAACTGTATTTCGGATGGCTTTCATTGTTTTAGAGAACAGGATTGAGAATGATTACTCAGAGCAATATTGCCAATTAGCCAAGCTATCTCACTTTGCTAAGGCAATAACGTCCAATTCCAAGTCACCACTCGCAGTACGCCGTCAACCGTGCCGGAAACCTTGGCAGTAAGTTGATTTTGCGTTCGCAAGTACTCGATGTGAGTTGGGAAGTCATGTTCTTTATTAACGAAGACCGCGCGATGAGGTTCAATGACCTCTAATTTGAATTCTGCAGGTTCTTGTCCTGATGGAAATGCCCGGTAGATGACTTCGCCATCGCGCTCGACTATTTCAAGATGTTCTAAGCTGACTTTTCCGTCGGCATGACTGTCACGGTGAGTGCCGACCATGACGCCGTTTTTGGGCGCGAACCAACCTTCTTCTTGAACGCTGTTGCGTTTGGATGCACGCCAATGTCCCGCCAGCCAGCGCAGTTGATTTAGCTTTGATTCACCGTTTACCGTTGGCATCAACGCGCCGATGTCTTTCTGCCAATTATGTAGTTTTGCTAATAGTTCGTCGCGTTTTTCCGCATGCTGACTGGCGACGTCGAACTGTTCGCCGGGGTCTACGTCCAAGCGGAATAGCTCGGTTTTGCCGCTGTCATACCACTCAATCAATTTCCAAGCGCCGTCGCGCACCGCCGCGCCGGGTTGGCCGCCCTGATTGCCGTAATGCGGATAATGCCAGTACACCGGCTCGCGGTTGTAATTGTCATTCCCTAACAGCGGACCGACAAAATTCACTCCGTCTACATGTTGCGCTGGCATTTCTTCAATTCCGACCAAACTCAAAATGGTCGGGAAAAAATCCACGCTAGTAACCACCGCGTCGCACACCGGCTTGCGTTTGACCGATGTATCCGTCGACTGCCAACCCTCTGGTATTCGCACGATTAACGGTTCGCGAATTCCACCTTCATACAACCAACCCTTGCCCGCGCGCAGCGGCAAGTTACTCGTCGGGCTACCTTCCGACGTTGACAGCCCACCGTTATCCGAAGTAAAGATCACCACTGTTTGGTCATCCAATCCCAACTCCGTCAACGTATCCAGCACAGTGCCGACGGCCTGATCCATGGCCTCAACCATGCCCGCATAAACCGCATGATTCTGCACCATTCGCACCCGACGTTCCCCTTCCACGCCCCATGCTTCGGGGGCAGCCGATTCGCGTTTGGCCTTGTATTTTTCCAGTAAATCTGGCCGCGCCATCAACGGCGTATGCACCGAATAAAACGAAAGCATGGCGAAAAACGACTGACCCTTATTTGCGCGGATAAACGCCGCGGTTTCATTCGCCAATCGCTGCGGCAAATGTTCACCGTCGGGTCCGTCTTGCAAACGTTCATTTCCGTAAGGCGAAAAATACTTCTTGCCACCATAAGGCCCGCCGCGCGTGATTCCACCCATGTTGACGTCGAACCCCTGATCCTCAGGCCAAAAACCTTCGGGGCCTAAATGCCATTTACCGGCGAAAAATGTTGCGTAGCCGTTTTGCTTTAACGCTTCGGCCAAGGTCACTTCTTCCTTCGCCAAACGATCGACATACGGAGCGGGCAACAACGCCGTGCCACGCTTCCATTGCTCGGGCTGATTGCCGCCACTAGAATTAATGTAATCGGTGATCCCGACCCGCGCCGGGTACTTACCCGTCAAAATGCTGGCGCGGGTTGGACTGCAAACCGGACACGACGCATAAGCATTCGTAAATCGCGTTCCTGCGACTGACAACTTTTCAATGTTCGGCGTTTCATAAAAACTGCTCGGATTGTTCGGCGTGACATCCATATAGCCGAGGTCATCGACCAGGATGAAGACCACGTTTGGTCGACGAAGATGGGTTTCGGTTAGCGCCGATTCAGTTTGATCAGAATCGCGTTGCGCCATTGCAGGCATCGTCAACCAAGTGGCGGCGCTCAGAGTTAGTAAGGAAAGGATCATTTTTCGCCCTCCGCAGAATCGTCCTCATATTGAGCCTGTAAACCGCCCAACTGCTGCGCCAGTTTCACCGCTAAATCGCGATACTCCGGCTGCATGTACAAGTTGTTCAACTCATCCGGATCATTCTTCAAATCAAACATCTCCCATTCACCCACTTGGTAGTAGCGGATTAACTTGTATCGCTCGGTGCGGATTCCATAATGACGTTGCACCTTATGCACGTCGGGGAAACCGTAGTAGTGGTAATAAATCGCGTCACGCCAAGAATCACCCGCGCCGCCGCTGCCATCATTCACCGCAGCGCCACGTAACAGCGGCAGCAACGACATCCCTTGCATTGCGTCCGGCACCTCGGCACCCGCTGCCTGCAAAAACGTCGGCGCGTAATCTAAATTCTGCGCCATCTGTTCGTTGATTACTCCAGCTGCCACCTCACCTGGCCAGCGCACGATCAAAGGCATTTTCAACGACTCTTCATACATCCAACGCTTGTCATACCAACCATGATCGCCCAAGAAAAATCCCTGGTCCGAAGCGTAGACCACAATCGTATTTTCGGCCAAACCCGCGTCTTCCAAATACTTCACAATTCGGCCGACGCTATCGTCCACCGCCTTGGCGGTGCGCAAATAGTTCTTCATATAGCGCTGATACTTCCAGCGCACTAAATCCTTACCCGTGGGATTGGCTTGGTAAAACGCTTTATTCTTATCCGCATAACCCGCCCGCCAAGTTTCCAACTGCAACGGTGTCATTTTCTTTAAGTTGCGGAAGCCGGATTTATCCGTGGCAATACCGGACATCGTTTCTTCGCGCGGATCCAAAAATAGATCGTATGCCGAATTCATATGCCGATCGATTTCCATTTCCTGCCCGCTCGCCGGACTGGCGTTGTCGGCATAATCATCAAACAGCGTCGCGGGCTCTGGCAAATCGACGTCATCCCATAAATTTAAATAGCGCAACGGCGGCATCCAATTCCGATGCGGCCCCTTGTGTTGCGCCATCAGCAAAAACGGCTTGCCGTCCTGGCGCTGCTGTTCCATCCAACCAATCGCCATATCGGTGATCAAGTCAGTGCAATAACCTTCCACCTGACGTTTGCCGGCAGCGGAAATGAAATCCGGGTTGTAATAATCGCCCTGCCCCGGCAGGATATCCCAATAATCAAAACCCTGTGGATCGGTATGCAAATGCCACTTGCCGATCATCGCGGTTTGATAGCCCACCTTTTGCAACAGCTTCGGAAAGGTGACCTGATCACCGTTAAACCGATTGCCGTTGGCCATAAATCCATTTTTATGACTATGCTTGCCGCTCAAAATCACCGCGCGGCTCGGTCCGCAAATGGAATTGGTGCAAAAACTATTGCGAAACAACATGCCTTCTGATGCCAACTGATCAATATTCGGCGTCGGATCAATCTCGGCATAACGACTGCCATAAGCCCCAATCGCATGCGGCGCGTGGTCGTCGCTAAAAATGAAGACGATATTGGGCTGCGACGGCGGGCTGCTTGACGTCGAAGTTTGAGCCGAAATCGGCGCGGTCAGCAGCAGGAGGGTCAGAATCTGAAGTAGCGGTTTCATCTTGCTTGGGGACAGCCCAAGTTAGCAAGTATGCTCGACTTTATGCGCGTCGGCACACTCCTTTTGTACCTCGCTATCCTCACGGCACCGCTTTTGGGCCAGGATTCGGCTGCGGCCCGCCGCACCCAGCCGAACATTATTTTCATTATGGCTGACCAAATGCGCGCCGATTTCCTCGGATGCGCGGGAAATGCGGCGGTGCACAGCCCAAACCTGGATCGTTTCGCTAGAGAAGGCGCGCGCTTTCGCCGGGCCTACAGTTCCACCCCGTCCTGCACCCCCGCTCGCGCCGCGATTTTGACCGGCCAGTCACCATGGGGTCATGGCATGCTCGGCTACCAGCAAGTCGCCGAACGCTACCCCATTGAGCTGCCGCGCCTGATGAACGAAGCGGGCTACTACACCTATGCCATCGGCAAGCAGCACTTCCACCCGCAACGCAATACGCACGGTTATCAGGGCATGGAACTGGATGAATGCGGTCGGGTGCGCGACCCTGGATTTATCTCCGATTACCGCAAGTGGTTTCAGGAGGTTCATCCTAGCTACAACCCCGACCGTACCGGCCTCGGCTGGAATGATTATCGGGCGGCCCCGTATAAACTAAGAGAAGAGGTGCATCCGACGGCATGGACCGGCGATCGGGCGACGGAGTTTTTGCACGAATATGATCGCGAACAACCGTTTTTCCTCAAAGTCAGCTTCGCTCGTCCGCATAGCCCCTACGACCCGCCCGGAAGCTATCTGGCAAAGGTTGATCCTGAAACCGTGCCTAAACATTCGGTTGGGAATTGGTCGGAAGCTAAGTTCGGTGACTTTCGCAATCCGGAAAAACACACTGCGCCTCGTAATAACTTAGGCGACGAAATCACGGCGGCGGCACGGCGGGCTTATGCAGCCAATATTAATTTCATAGACGAGCAAATCGGCAACATGTTGTGGGTGTTGGAAAAGCGTGGAATGATGAAGAATACTTTGCTGGTATTCACATCCGATCATGGCGACATGCTGGGCGATCACCATCTTTGGCGGAAGACTTATGCCTACGAAGGTTCCGCCGCCGTGCCGATGCTGATGTTATGGGGAGATGATGTGATGCGTGCGCAGCGCGGCCAACTGCGCGATGAGCTGGTTGAGCTGCGCGATCTACTGCCTACTTTTTTGGATGCGGCCGGCGCACCCCGGCCGGATGCGGTGGAAGGCTTGTCTATGTTGCATCCGATCAAAGGACTACGCACCGCTTGGCGGCAATGGTTAGATTTGGAACATTCCACTATTTATTGGCCGGGGAATAACTGGACGGCGCTGACCGATGCGCGATGGAAGTACATCTTTCATGCCTACGACGGGTCGGAACAGCTATTCGATTTGAAAGAAGACCCGCAGGAAAGGGTAGACCTAGCGACTAGCGAATCCCATCAGGAATTGCTGCTGGAATGGCGTCAGCGAATGGCCAAACATCTGGCTCCTCGTGGTGAGGATTGGGTGGTGGATGGAGTCCCCGCGGTGCGCAAAAATGGGCCAGCTCTAGGGCCGAATTATCCGCGCTTTGAAACTCTTGTTGAAAGGGAAAAGCAAGCCAAGAGGCGTCGTTCCATAAGTGGGATTTATCCTCACCTAGCATTTTTCAATGATGAAAATGAATGTGGCACTGGCGCCGTAGTGCCATGGGCGGATCGGTTGTGGGCGGTGACTTATGCGCCGCATGCACCGAAGGGGTCGTCGGACAAATTGTATGAAATCACGCCTGAATTGGAGTTGATTGTGCGCCCGGAGTCGGTTGGCGGAACTCCAGCGAATCGCATGATTCATCGTGAATCGCAGCAGTTGTTCATTGGGCCCTATGCCATTGACGGTGAGCGCAACGTGCGGGTGATCCCCTATGAAAAAATGCTCGGTCGACCCACCGGCAATGCGCGACACCTGAGCGATCCAGTCAACAAAATTTACTATGCAACCATGGAAGAAGGTCTGTATGAGGTCGACGTGCATACGTTGGAAGTAACCGAGTTATTTGCCGACAATCACAGCGGCAAGTCTGCTTCCGCTGACGTCGATTCCGCCGATTCGAGCGATGCTCCCCACGCAATGCAGGCACCTCAATCAGGGTTACCCGGCTATCACGGCAAGGGTTTGTATTCCGGCCAGGGCCGCGTCGTCTATTCCAACAACGGCGAAAAGGGGCCGGAGGTTTTCACCAACCCGTCCACACCGTCCGGCGCGCTGGCCGAATGGATGCACGGTAAGTGGAATGTAGTGCTGCGCAATCAATTCACCGAGGTCACGGGTCCGGGTGGTATACACGGCAACAAAGATCCGGCGAACGATCCGATTTGGAGTATAGGATGGGATGCGCGTTCGCTGATATTGATGTTGCTTGATGATGGGGAATGGCATCGTTATCGCCTTCCTAAGGCCAGTCACAGTTACGACGGCGCGCATGGTTGGAATACCGAATGGCCGCGTATTCGTGACATCGGCGAAGAAGATTTACTGATGACTATGCACGGCATGTTGTGGCGTTTTCCGTGCACATTTTCTGCAGCGAACACTGCCGGAATTGCGCCACGATCCACTTACTTGAAAGTGATCGGCGATTTCTGTCGCTGGCAAGATCGCATCGTGTTCGGCTGCGACGACACCGCCAAGAGTGAGTTCAATAACAAACGCAAAGCCAAAGGTGAAATCGCCGCCCCGCAATCACAATCCAACTTATGGTTCGTCGAGCCGGAGCAATTGGACCACATCGGCCCCGTGTTTGCGCGTGGCGCGGTTTGGTTGAATGAGGAGGTCAAAGCTAATGAACTTTCGGATCCGATGTTGATTCATGGTTTTAGCCATCGCTCGATCCACTTGCAGACCGACCGGCCAACCAAAATTTACATTGAGGCCGATTTCAATGGCAAGGGCGACTGGCGCTTGATCAAGGTTTTAAGGGTAGATGGCTATCTATGGCATCGATTAAACAGTCGCCAAAGCTTGCAGTGGATTCGCCTGCGCACCGACAAAGACATAGCGCAGGCTACCGCTTGGTTCCAACTGGAAAACAAAGCTCCGCAGCTACCTCGCTTGTTCCGAGACTTTCAAAATGCCGATGCCCCACCAGTAGACTTCACCGGGTTGGCACTGCTTGGTGAAACCGAAGTCGTCGGCGGAGTCATGCGCGCACGCGGGGACAATGAGCGCACTTTGCACCTGGCCGCTCGGAATCAGAATGGGACCTTGGGTCATTATGTGCTCGATGCCGATCTCAAACTGAAAGCGGATGGCGACGAGGCTGGATTGGAATGGTTGCAGGACAATGCCGCGATTCCTCCTCGAAAGGGAGTCCTGAGCAAAGGCTACTCCTCGCCAACATACAATGATGAAAATGGTAAGCGATATCGCTTACCCAGCAACATTGGTCCCCTATCTTTGGTTTTGCCCGAAGGCTCGGGGCCAAATGGGGAGGCCTTAGGCCTTGGCAGACTTTGCCGAGAAGTTGCTACCGAGCGGGATTTGTTCCACTGCGCTGGCATCTTTTATGAACTTCCGGCCGACAACGCCGGCGGCTTTGCCAAGATTCGACCGGTTGCCGCCCATCAGTTGCAAATCAACGACTTCTGCAGTTATCGAGGGATGTTGGTGATGTCCGGCGTCAATTTGGAACTAGCAAAGGTATCGGAAAACCCGCACATCGTCATCAGCGAAGATGAACTAGTTGCGCTTTGGGTGGGCACGGTGGATGACCTATGGAAGCTCGGCCGACCGGTCGGTGTAGGCGATCTTTGGAACACTTTCAACGTGAAGGCAAACGTGCCGTCAGACCCAATGTTGTTCAATGGATTTGACTTTAAATCGATGAGGGTGCACAGCGAACAAGATTGCACTTTAACTCTGGAAATGGACATTACCGGCGACGGTGATTGGGTGGTATATAAAAGCTATGCAGTCACCGCCGGGGAGTCGACGCGCTTCGACTTTCCGCGCGATTACCAAGCTTATTGGGTGAGGGGTCGGATCGACAGGGATGCAAGCTGCTCAGCGACCATTTACTTCAAATAGCCTCTTCTAGCGTCGCATCGGAAGTTGCCTCGGCGCGTTCGAGGTGCGTAGTTCCAGCTTCAGCAGCGGATCGCCTGAACCGGCGAAACGGCAGGTCGCGGTGACGTTGTAGTCGCCGCTCGGTGCCAAAAATTCGGTAGTACCGCGGTAAGTTTGACCTGGTTGCAGAGAGACGCCGAGGTCAAGTTCGGTGCCATTAATCTCCAGCACAATTTCTTCGGCCGCAACCTTATCGCCGCATTGCAGGATGAACTGTAGCGGCTGGGTGGAAAATGGATTATGGACTGTGAACTCGATCGAGGTCGGCATACCCGGCTGCTCCCGGCGCGTATGTTTGCCCTTGAAGGAATGCACTTCATTAATGTTCCAGCCATTGGTGGTTTCGGCCAAAGAAAACTCGCGATGGATGTCCTGCAACGCAGGCAGCATTTCGGCAGGGAAGGCGTCGGCCATGCGAGCGGCTTCCCAAATTCGAATCTTGTCGAGGATTTCATTGCCGGCGCTATTTGCTTGGATGACCTCAGCACCGGTGACGAATGCGAAGCCAGCGTTGAAACCCGCCGAACGCGCCATCAGCCATTCGGCGTCTTCCAAACTGGTCTGGGCGGTCATTTTGAACCAACCCAACATACGCGGCATTAGGTTGCGCTCAAAATAATGTTGGTTTAGCAGGCGGTAATGCGTTTGGCTTTCGCGGAAGCCGGCGTACCACGGCTCGCCCCAATTCATGCGCGTGTAGATGTGCCAAAAATAATGACCCGGGTTACTGGCGTCATTGATCACTTTGCCGCGCAGTTCTGGTTTGAGGGCATCAAACCACCATTTGGCTAAAAGCGTGCGGCCGTACTGACCAAGTCCGGTGGACCACATTCCTTCCAAACCGTCAAAAGAAATTTGGCGCAAACCCGTTTGGTTAAACAAATCGGCCAGCGTTTCGGCGACGCTTTTGCTTAATTCGGCATCAGTCAGGAAGGTGCGGTATGCATGATCGATTAATTTACTAACCGTCGCTCCAGCTTCATGTGCGGATGCGATCGTGCCAAACGCGCCTCGCTTGCATTGCAATAAACGATTGCCTTCAACTTTTTGGTATTGAATCAATTCATCGCCGATACGGGCGCACCGCAACGCGCCTTTGTTTTCGAACCAGGCGCCGTCGGCAACTTCAAGCTCTTCGGAGGCTGCGTCAATTGCCGCTGTCAATTTCGTTGATCCCACGATCGCCAATCCAGGATCCGGCACCGGCGTCACCAGTGGATCATTAGTAGTAATAAAATTACTCAACGTATGCACGCCAACGTCCACACCTTGCGCGCGCGCAGCGTCCACGCTCTTTTTCATTCCGTCCCAACCGTTTGGAAACTGCTTTGGATTGAGCTGGAATTTGCCCCAAGTTGTAAACGGACCACCGTGGTAGAGATAGCGCAGGCCGGCCTTTTTGGTCAACCTGATCGCGTCTTCAATATTGTCTTCACCAAAGCCAATGATCAAATAAGCGGCCGTTGCCGAACGTGAGGTTTTGCCCCATTCACCATCGATCATCGGGTGCGGTAGGCCTTCAGCAATTTCAATTTCGCCGATAGTTTGCAGTGCATTTTCCACCGGGCAAGCAAACAACGCGATCGCGGAACCCACAATCCCACCATCTTCAAACGACGGCGCAACAAACCGTGGATGACCCCAGTTTGCAATCACGCGCGACTTAGTACGATCACGCACATAAGCCTGAATCGTGCTACCGAAATCCGTGCCCAAGGCTGCGTCGCCGCGGAACAGTAACTTCGTCTCCTTGCCCACGTCGACGTAATCGCTTTGTGCAAAAATATTGTAGTTGGGCATTTGGTCGTGCTCATTTTTGGCCGCACCGCCCATAGTTTTAGCATTCAAAGCCTGCAGCCCAACCGCAAACTTCTCACCCCGCACCACGCCGATGGTTTCACCTATGGTTTTGCTAATGGTGGTTGGATATGGCCCCCACATCAACAATTCGGCTTCCATTCCTGCCTTGCAGTTCACTGCCATGACCTCAAAACGCAAGTGGCTAGTTTTTTGCGCGACGTCAATCTCGACCTCGCAAGAGGCATAATTCAAAGTCGCACGATTCCCATTCCAAGAGATCGAAGTCGGGCTTTGATATTCACCATTCACTCGCAATCGTGCCATCGGAGCTGGCTGCCCTACAGGTAAATAGTTCACGCCGTCGCGCAGATCAATGAAGGTGGTGAAATGGCCAGCCGAATTTATCGAAGCGCGGAAATGATCCGACTTTAAGTCATGTTGCGCGGCAGTGGCGGGACTGGGGTGAATAGAGGCTTGCGCAACCAGGGCGCAACTAAGTAGAAGGGTAGTGATCATGTTGGAGGGTTAGATCAGAGGTTGCGTTACTTTTTATCAGCTGTGAACTCAGGCAGGGCGTCGGCATGCAGAGCGCGCAGAGCTTTCATCAACTCCGGTTCTAGCGGCCGCAAATTTTTCTGTTCGCCTACATCGTTCACCAAGTCGACCAGGAAGAATTTATCCTTTTCATCCACCGCCCCTAGATTGGTGCGGTCGGTATCGCGCGGGTTAACAATCAACTTATGATGGCCGCTGCGCACCGCCCACTGATCGCTGACCACCCAATGCAGAATTTCATGTTGGGTCGGGCTTTTGGGATCATGCAGAATCGGCAGCAAACTGCGGCCATCCAATTTCAAACCCGGTGACAGCGGAATGTTCGCCAGCGCGCAAAGGGTCGGGAACCAATCGGTTGCGTGGGCAACTTGATCGCGCGTTTGTCCGGCGTCTAAATGACCCGGCCACCGGATTACCGCCGGCACACGAATGCCGCCCTCAAACAAACTGAACTTGGATCCGCGATAAGGCCCGGCACTGCCGCCGCCATAAAACGCGCGCTGCTCGGTGGAATGCCCATGGTCGGATTGGAACACCACGATGGTGTTATCGCGCAAACCCAAACGATCCACCTCGGCCAAAATCTGGCCAACCTGCTCGTCCATGGTCGCCAGCAACGCCAAATAATCACGCCGACGTTGCACGAGATCGGCATAAGCTTTAGTCGCAAAATGCTGGCGCCATTTTTCCTTCGCCTGTAAAGGGTAGTGAGGCGTGTTGAAGGGTAGATAAAGGAAAAACGGCTTTTGCTGATCCGTATTTTGCAGAAAATTTTTGGCCTCGCGCACAATCATGTCGCCGAAATGATGGCCGTCTTCATAGTAGGCCTCTTCATTGCGCCACAAGTCGTGACGGTTGGGCCCATTCCAATAAAAGAAGTGCGACCAATTATCAATGCAGCCTAGTTTGTGGCCAAAAAACTGATCGAAGCCTTGCTGCAGCGGCCCTTCCGACGGTGTGGTTCCCAAGTGCCACTTGCCGACGATTGCGGTCGCGTAACCAGCCGACTTGAAGACCTCGGCCATGGTGGTTTCGGCCACCGGCAACCCAGGTCCACCTGGCGAAACGTTGCCCGGAACGCCGCACCGCCACGGATAGCGGCCGGTCAGCAACGCGGCTCGCGACGGCGAGCAAATGGAAGAAGCCGCGTAAAACTGGGTGAATCGAATGCCGTCGGCGGCGAGTTGGTCCAAAGAAGGGGTGACGACGTCCTTCAGACCGCATGCACCTAAATCCATCGTGCCCTGATCGTCGCTGAGGATAAAAATGACGTTTGGTCGCTCGGCCAAAAGGACATCGGGCTGTTCGACAAGGGCGCCTCCTGGGGAGGCAAAAGTGGAAGTCGCCGAACTCTGGGCGGCCTGGCCACTATCCAAAACCGACCCCGCCAAACATCCGACCAAAATTAAGTGCGCGGCAAACTTCACCCTTTGGATTCTAGTTCATTCCCTATGATGATCGCATGTCAGTGATTTCCTCCATAATCCTGTCGCTAGCAAGCGCGGCGCCGCTGGCGCAAAACGCGGCTCCCGGACCGGATTTCGACCGCGAGGTGCGGCCCATTTTGGCCGAAAATTGCTTCGCTTGCCACGGCCCCGACAAGGATGCGCGCGAAGGTAAGTTGCGATTGGATAAGCGCGACCGAGTGATGGGCATCTCCGGCGGCGACGCGGTGGTGGTCGCCGGGGATCGCGAAGCCAGTGAATTGTGGTATCGAATCAGCACCGATTTTGGTGAGGACAAAATCCCGCCTCAGAAACATCGCAAGGTGTTGACGGCGGGATAGAGACGCTTGAGGATATGCGGCGGGTGCTGCTGGCTGGCGCTG
>JACNIZ010000259.1 GCA_014382805.1 Planctomycetota bacterium | reverse complement strand
TTCAATGTCAAACGTAATGCTATGCGCCGTGTTGACGTCTTCCGATTGGCCGGAATATTGAGCAACCACGCGCATCTACCGGTACTCGCCCGAATCCTCTTTGACGCGGTAGTCCAATTGGATTTGTTCGTTTCTGGCGCGGCAGGCTTGGCGGCGAGCCAATACGTCGGGCAAATCATCGGGGTGAATAAAAGTGCGGTAGGAAGTGGGGTCTGCCATGATTTTGGCGGCAGTCACGGGCCCAAATAAATCTTCGCAGCGGGAATTCGAAAATACAATCTCGCGCTTGCCGTTCAAATGATCCTTGTAAGCCAGAGCCCAGCCAGGAAATTCATCGGTGAAAGTTTCCAGGCGCTGCAAGGCTAGGCGGCTGGAATCCACCGCCCGCAAGCGCATGATTTCGGCGCTGGCGCGGTTAGCGAATAGGCGCAAGACCGGTTCAAAAAACTCAGGGTTATCGAGCGGCTTGGAATCATATACAGACAAGTGCCCGAGCGGTGTTCCATCAGGCCCAGGAATGATGACACCCAGGCTTGAGCCATTGCCGAGGACTTTCAAGCTAGGATCCAGCGGGAATTTTTCCGCTATTCCCTCGGCGCAGTAATAACTGCCCAGCTCCAAAACCTGGCCCGACGGTGAAGGCGAGGCGTCGTACTCTTCGTCGGGGTGCAGACTGCCATTCCGGTAGTGAGCTAAGGACCGCAATCGAATCGGTTCGCCGGGCAAAATCACGCCCATAACGCAGTGAGAAACGCCGAGTACCGAAGCCAGCTGCTTGGCTGTGGTGCGAAAGAAATCTCCTTCAATCACTCCGGCGGTGCTGCCAAGCAGGGTGACTAGGTCAGATAACTGCTTATTTCCGACTTCGCCCACGCTGGTGGACGAGCCAAAAATGCGCTGAAACAACCCCGGCTTTGAGGTAGATGATTGAGATTCCTTCACGCATGCATTGTGCCATTTGTCAGATGCCGGGAGCTATTACAATTCCAGCGCAATCACATGTCCGAAATCCTCTGGCAACCGACCTCCGCGCAAATTGAGCAAACTCAGCTTGCCGCCTTTCAAACTCATCTGCGTGACCAAGGTTTTGCCGTGGGCGACGACTTCCAGCACCTGCAAGCTTGGGCGCTGAAGGATTCCGCCGAGTTTTGGTGCCAAATTTGGGAATATTGCGGCGTGCAGGGGGCAATGGGAGCAGAACTGCTGCACCAACCTGGGCAAATGCCGGGAGCAAAGTTTTTTCCGCAGGCCATGCTGAACTTTGCTCAAAACCTGCTGTTAGGAGAGGACGGGCAAGTCGCGATTATCTTTCGCAGAGAAGACGGCATGCGCATCGAATGGACCTACGCCGAGTTGCGCACCCAAGTTTCAAAATTGCGCGCTGCTCTGGTCCGGGTTGGCGTCGGCCGCGGCGATTGCGTTGCCGGCTTTTTGCCGAACATTCCGCATGCTGTTGCGGCGATGTTGGCGGCGGCGAGTTTGGGTGCAATTTGGTCTTCGTGTTCGCCAGATTTTGGCGTGCCTGGAGTCGTCGATCGATTCGGCCAGATTAAGCCCAAGGTGCTGTTCGCCGCCGACGGTTATGTTTATAAAGCGCGCCAGTTTGATGGCCGCGAAAAGTTGCTGGGCATTTTGCAGCAAGTGGATTCCATCCAAACAGTGGTGCTGATCCCATTTGTTGATAAAGATGCCACCTTTGACGGCGCTCATACTTGGGATGATTTTTTAAGCAGCGCCGTGGTGCACGGCGATCCTATCCCGTTTGAGCCGGTGCCATTTGATCATCCGCTTTACGTGATGTATAGCTCGGGCACGACGGGCAAACCCAAATGCATCGTTCATGGCCACGGCGGTACCTTGTTGCAGCATCTTAAGGAGCACCGTCTGCACACCGACCTGCGCGCCGGGGAAAGGCTGTTTTACTTCACCACTACCGGCTGGATGATGTGGAATTGGTTGGTCACCGCTTTGGCCGGCGGCACCACCATTGTTTTGTTCGACGGCAATCCGTTCCATCCTGGCCCAGAAACGTTGTGGAAGCTGGTGGATGAAGAAAAGGTCGATGTATTCGGCACTTCTGCCAAATTCATTGACGCCTGTAAAAAGGCAGGCTACCTTCCTGGCAAAGAACTTGAGCTGAAAAATCTCCGCGCCATTCTTTCCACCGGGTCGCCGTTGGTGCCGGAATCCTTTGATTACGTATACGAACACGTCAAAGCCGACCTTCAGCTTTCGTCCATTTCTGGCGGCACCGACATCGTTTCCTGTTTTATGCTCGGCTGCCCAACTCTGCCGGTGCGGCGTGGTGAAATTCAAACAGCTGGATTGGGGATGGCAGTCGAAGTCTGGAACGACGCCGGCGAGCCGGTTGTTGCCGAACCAGGTGAATTAGTCTGCACTCAACCATTTCCGAGCATGCCGGTAGGCTTCTGGAATGACGCAGATGGCAGCCGTTACCGCGCCGCTTATTTTGATCATTATCCTGGCATCTGGCGCCACGGCGATTGGGTCGAAATGAGTGTGAATGGTGGTTTGATTGTTTACGGTCGCTCCGACGCCACCCTGAACCCAGGAGGGGTGCGCATCGGTACCGCCGAAATTTATCGCCAAGTCGAGCAGTTCCCTGAAATCCAAGAAGCGATTGTTGTCGGCCAAGACACAGGCGACGGCGATCAACGGGTAGTATTGTTTCTAGTCATGGCCGCTGGGCATGAACTTAGTGCTGAATTACAGCAACAAGTCCGCACCCGGATTCGTGCCAACGCAACCCCGCGCCACGTACCGGCCGTCATGCATGCCGTTGCCGATATTCCGCGCACCCGTTCCGGTAAAATTTCTGAAATTGCAGTGCGCGACGTGCTCCATGGGCGGCCTGTAAAAAATACCGAAGCGCTGGCCAACCCCGAAACTTTGCAATACTTCGCCGCCGACGCGCTACCGGCTTAATAGCTGGCGAACCTTAGGCAACAGCACGTTGTTTTCAAGATGGATATGCACCTTCATGTCCTTCTCAAGTTCCATTAAGCCGCTATATAAGGCGCGGAAGATATTGCCGGATTCTTCGGGCAATTGGTAGTTGGCGGTGATTTCGCGGATAAAGCGAAAGCTGTCGCCGATTTCAGCATGGTCGCCTTCCATTTCTAACATGATTTCCAAAAAGCCATCGGTTGAGTCGACGGGGTTCTCTTCCAATGCCAGAAACCGTGGGAAAATTACCTCGTTTTCCATTTCCATATGTCTTTCCATATTGGCAAATAATCCTTCGGTAGCTTCGGAAAGGTAGGGCAGGAAATCATAATGAGGCCCAAAAGTGAGCAGTACGCCGGTTACCGCCGGCCGCAAACCTGCCAACGAATCGACGTTGAATACATGGTGTACCTCCATCAGTTGGGCGACCAAATCCTTGATACTGCGTTGGCCCCAATTGGGCGTCGCCGACTGCTTGTCAAGGCGCCGTAATTCGGACAGAACTTCTCGCATCTCCAAACCCATCGACTCAACGGCGTCGGCCAAAGTGAGATGGCCTGCGAAGCAATAATCAATATTCCAATGGTCAAACAGCAGCATCGAGGCGGGTAGATCTACTACCACCTTGGCGACTGGGGTTTGAGGAAGAATGTCCATGTTTCTTCATAACCCAACTTAAAACAAAGTCCAGTGTTTCGCTTGTGGCTAGTGCGGTCGAGGGTTAATCCTCCGGCGGACGCGGTCCAAGCCGGATTTGCGGTCCGCAACTCAAAATACGAAGCATCATGAGTTCCCAAAACATCCTACGCGGTGGAGTTTTGGCTTTCACGATCCCAATGCTGTTCAGCGCCCTGGCGACGTCGGGCTTGGCGCAGCAAGCGGAAAAGTCCTCCTGGTCATTTTTTGGAGATGCGCGACTCAGGCATGAGTCGAATGACTTGATGGCGCCTGCGCCGGATTGGCATCGAGAACGCGCGTTTATCCGTTTGAATGGAGTTTATCACTACACCGATGGGCTGGAGCTTGGCGTCCGGGCGGTGACGGGAAGTGCCGATAACAACCATCCTTTTTTTGATTTGGGCAATGGTGGTTTGGGCAAAGTCGGATTTCACTTTGACCGTTTGTATTTGCGCTACCAGCCAGACTTTTTTGACATTGGCACATTGTGGGTTGGCAAGTTTGGCAACCCTGTGCAGCGCAATCCGATTTACGGCGATTTGGTAAACGATTGTGATGCGCAATTAGAAGGCGCATTGATTGAAATGGAGCCCGGTCCACTCGGGCCATTTGACAGCACCCGCTTGTTGTTGGGGCAAGTGGTCGCGTTGGAGCAAGCGGCAGGCGAAGAGTCCACCTTTAGCATGCTGGGATGGAGTGGTGCCAGCAACATAGACGCGCAAAGCAAGTTTGAATTGACGTCGACCTATTACTTTTATGGCGACCTGACGCCAGACGGAAGTGGGGCTTTGTTAAACACCAGAAATGCGCGCAGCGGTGGTAATTTCACCTCTGATTTTGGCGTGCTCGAAACCGTCGCCGCTTACCATTTCGACGATTTCATTTTTACCGGCGAATACATCAAAAACTTCCGTGCCGCGGACGGCGTCGGCGATACTGGCTGGGCATTGGGTGGATTGATGAAAACCAAAAAGGGTAAGTTTTATTACCAATACCAAGTGCTGGAGCAAGATGCGGTTTACGCCAATTTTGCGCAGGACGACTTTTTGTACCCGACCAACCATGCAAGTCATCTAGTGGGGTGGAAGAAGCCGCTGTCGAGTGCAGTGTTGTTCCACGTGTGGGCGATGGCCTCGAAAATGGACGAAAGTTTTGGGGCGCTGAATGAAACGGTGACCCGGATTCGCGTCGCGCTAACGGTTAAGTTCTAAGCCGAACTTGGTTTTCTGAAACGCCAGCGCCGCCCTAGTTGTTGCGCAAAGCGTCCCAAACGATCAGGCGATCGAACCACCTGGTCGGTAGCAGGCGTTGCAGCCAAGCTCCCATTTTTGCATCGGTACCAATTAAGTAACGCGCTTTCGGGCGCCGTATACTGACCGCGGTGTAAACCACTTCAGCGACGCGTTCAGCTGGAATCGCGCGTTTTTCGATTTTGGGTAAGTTGTTGCGCAGACTTTGCACAAACGGGGCGTAAATCTCGTTGGATTGCTGCGGGAATTCCGGTTCCATGCGCTGCGCGCGTATCGAAGTGGTGCGCCAGATCGGAGTGGCGATGGCACCCGGCTCAATCAGCACCACGTCGATACCGTGGCTCAATAATTCACGCCGTAACGCGTCACTCATGCCTTCCAGAGCAAATTTCGACGCGTTATAAGCCCCGACCATCGGCGTGCCGACGCGCCCACTAATGGAACTCACCATCAAAATCCGCGGTTTGTGGCTAGGCTTGGAAGCGGCGGCAAGTCGCAGCAACGGTAAAAATTGCTGGGTCGCAGCGAGCGCGCCAGTGGTGTTCACGTCGAGTTGTTTGCGAAAGCCATCCAGTGGCAAAAATTCCAGCGGACCAGGCACGACGATGCCAGCGTTGTTGATCAACACCTGCAGACCGGCGTCGCCGCAAAATTCGGCGGCAATTTTGGTGCTAGCGGCGAGGTCGTCGGCGTTGGTGATATCCAAATGCAAAGGCTGCAAGCGGCCGCCAGCGGTGGTGGCGGAGTTGGCATTGCTTTCATTCGCCTTGGCCGCGGCCAGCAGGTCGGCGCCATCGACCTTGCGCCTAACACCGGCCAGCACCGACCAGCCACGGCGGTGCAAATCCAGCGCGATAGCGCGACCAATTCCAGTCGAAGCCCCGGTGACGATTACATTTGCCATAGCAGAGCATAAAATCGCCGCATGACCGCTGCCGAAGTCCTCTCCGTCCGCGTCGCGATGCCGCGCGATGTTGCCACTAAAAATGGGCCGCTGCACACCGGCATGCTGAAACAGGTGGTAGCTGGGCCGATTCAGCTGAATTTGACCGGCCTCAGCGGCGACGGTTGGGCTGATCGGCAGCATCACGGGCTGGAAGACCAGGCGATTTGCGCCTACCCGGAGCAGCATTACGTCGGTTTGAGCGAGGTGCTGGATTTAGAGCTGACGGCAGGTGCTTTTGGCGAAAACGTCGTCGTGCGCGGTCAGGATGAGAACCACGTTTACATCGGCGACCATTATCAATGGGGGCAGGCGCTGCTGGAGGTCACCAAAGCACGCCAGCCATGTTCGACCCTGAATAAGGTGTGGAATTGTTCCAGATTGGCGGCCGAACTGGGGCGCAGCGGCCGCACCGGTTGGTATTACCGGGTGCTCAAGGCGGGCCAGGTCAGTTGCGCCGACGCACTGGAATTGGTTCTGCGCCAGCCAAACGCGGTCACTGTTCGGCAACAGTGGATGGCAAAAGTAGGTTAAGATTGCGGGGAAGCCCCTCAGCTTTCCCTCACCATGCATTGCATCCTCCAAATTAGTCTGGGCACCGTAGCCGTTTTCGGGTCCATGAGCCCAACCCTTAGCGCGCAGGCACCAGCTGCCGCAAATCCATTGCAAGTCAGCCCACAAGGGTTGTTTCAAAGCCAGCCGCAGGGTCAATGGAGTCTGCAAGCGACCCCGACCGGCGGCGATTTCACCGCGGTGACCTCGGATCTACTGCTAACTTCAAAGAGCGGCGAATTTCACCAAATTCCACAGGTCAGCGGCACCGGTTTTTTGGTTTCCAACTCTGGTCAGATCATCGTGACCAAAGCCACCCATTCTGACGCCATGCCCGTCCATTTGCGGGTGTTGAATCGGATCGGTCAGGAGCTTTATCAGCGCCAGGTGGAGGGGCTGACTGATCCGCAACTATCGCTGGATCGCGATCAATTGGCCATGCGCACCCGCATCGGGGTTGAGGTGCTGGATCTCACCACCTTCGCAACTCAAAGCTATCCACGCTACGACGCTTTTGCCGTCGACGCTGATGGTTGGCTGGCCGGCACGGTGCTGGATTCCAACCAAGTTCAAGTGCACAACGAAGATGGCTTGGCGATTCAATTCAGTCTTCCTGCCAACCCACGCCGGCTTGCTTTCGCACCCAGCAATGGAAACCTATGGGTGCTGACGGCGTCGGCGTTGTATGAGATGGATCGTTTGAGCGGCGAGGTTGCGACTCGATTTGTTTTGACAGTGGAAGGGGAACTGCGTGACCTGCAAGTTGCTAAAAATGCAATCCATCTGGGAGCGCGTCGCGTGACCGCAAACGGATTTGTCGGCCGCCATGTGGTGTTGAGTCCTAGTGGTCGTTTTCAATCCATGGCCAGCGGCCCGAACGCTATCACTCCTCCCAGCCATCAGATCGACGCCGAACAGCGCGGCCTGATCCCATGGCCGCTGGCGCCGAATTCACAACACCCGATCGGCAATACTTACGGTGAGTACCAAAACTACGGTGGTTCTCCGTATTTGCACCCGGGCATCGATGTGTTGGGGAATAACAACCAACCGGTTTACGCGGTTGCGGCAGGCAAGGTGAAAGCCGTTTTGACAACCAGTGGGCAATATCACTGGCGCGTCGCCATCGGTGGACAGGGCAGTGGCACTACCACCGGCTACCTTTACGCCCACCTGGTGCAATCTTCGATTACCGTCAGCGTCGGCGATACCGTCACCAAAGGGCAATATTTGGGCAACTTGGTGGCTTGGCCGACGTCTGGTTTTACCCATTGTCATTTCGCTCGTCTCGAAGACAGCGGCAATCAGTGGTACGGCGATTGGTTGTGCCCGGATAACCCGCACGTCGACTTGGAGAATCGCAGCGAGACCACAGCGCCGGTATTTGAAAATGCCGTTAGCAATCAGCTGTTTGCGTTCTGCCGCAACCAAACCTCGACCTATAGGGATCCGAACAATTTGTTCAACAAGGTCGATATCATCGTGCATATCGGCGATCGCTTGAATTCAAACTGGACCTGTGCGGTGCAGACTTTGCGCTACTCGATTTACCCCGTGGGCAATCCTGGTGCGCCAGTTGTGGATAACAAGCTAGCCGTCAATTTTGACATGGCGCTGGACACTTACGGCAGTAGCACGATCGACGCGTTTTTGGTCGACTTGCTGTACAAAGAAGACTCCACCTGCAACACCAATGGCGACTACAACAGCCGCGAGTTTTTCCACATCATTACCAACTCCGACGGCGATCAGATTTACAACGCCGCCGACGAAGCTGAATCTTGGAATACTAGTTTGGTGCCGAATGGTGACTACGTGGTCGAAGTTGTGGCCAAGGACGCCGCCGGCAACCGCAGCGTCGGACGCATGACTGTGACCGTCAACAATTAAAGTAACGGCCTATAATCCGCCAATGTCCGACACTCCAACCTTCGAAGAGGAGCGCGCTCGCCTGCAGGAATTGGTGCTGGAAAAGGGTACGCGCACGTCCAAGCGGTTTTTCAACTTGGATCAAGCCGCGTACCGCGACGGCGCGTTGACGGCGCGCACCAAAGAATTGCTGGGCTTGGTTGCCAGTACTGTTTTACGCTGCGATGACTGCATTCATTACCACCTGAATCGCACTCAAGAACTCGGTTTTAGCCATGACGAAATCCGTGAAGCCCTAGACGTGGCTTTGATCGTGGGTGGCTCGATCACCATCCCGCACGTGCGACGGGCGTACGGAGTTTTGGAAGAAACCGAAGACCGCTGCGGCGAATAATGAAACTGCGCAAACTGCTCTTTCGCGGTGCGGTGGCCTTGCTGTTATTGATAGCGGTGATGGCGGTGCGCACCCTGATGCAGCCGAGTTTGCAGGTGGAGGTGGAGGCCGTAGCAAAGGTGCACCTCGACGAAACCGCTTTGGCGTTGCGGTTGGCGTCGGCGTTGCGGTTTCCGACCATAAGTAGTTCAAATATGAGCGGGCCGGAACTGCAGCCATTCGCCGATTTGCTGGATTGGTTCGAAATCAGTTACCCAACCGTTTATGCCCAGCTACGAGCCGAACGAGTGGCGCAACATAGTTTGGTGCTGACTTGGCTCGGTGCCGATGCCAGTGCGGCGCCCGGTTTATTTATGGCGCATTTGGATGTAGTGCCGGTGGAACCAGGCACTGAGGCAGATTGGACACACCCAGCTTTTGGCGGGGTGGTTGCTGATGGTTTTATTTGGGGTCGCGGCGCGCTAGACGTCAAAAGTGGGGCGGTTGCCTTACATGAGGCCATCCGCGAATTGGTGGCGGCTGGCTTTCAACCGCAGCGCAGCTTGTACTTCGCTTTTGGCCACGACGAAGAAATCGGCGGGGCGGCTGGGAACGGCGCGATCGTGCCTTGGATGCAAGAACGCGGCATTGAGTTGCAATTTGTGATTGATGAAGGTGGCTTCATATTAGATGGCTTGATTCCGGAGTTAGAGCCAGCGCCAGTGGCTCTGATCGACATCGCCGAAAAGGCGTATTGCACCATTCATTTGCGCGCCAAATCGGTGGGAGGGCATAGTTCCATGCCGCCGGTGAGCACTGCGGTCGGCAAAATTGCGGCGGCGATCCATAAGCTAGAAAGCAATCCATTTCCGTTACGCTTGACCGCGCCGATTGAGGCTCAATTTCGTCATTTGGCCCCGGAAATGCCGCTGCTGCAGCGTTTTGCTTTGAGCAATTTGTGGCTAACTGCGCCGTTGATCAAATCCCAGCTCGCCGCCGACGTCCGCGCTCGCTCGTTAATTCAAACCAGCACTGCCGCCACCATCATTGCCGGCGGAGTCAAAGAAAACGTAGTGCCTCAGCACGCCACCGCGACGGTCAATTTCCGATTGCTGCCTGGGGATACGCCGGAAGCCGTGTTGATTCACGTGACCGATCTCATCGACGACCCCGACGTAGTCGCCGAACTTGGTTTGACGACTGAACCCGCAGCGCCGTCCAGCGCCAATTCCGCTACCTACAAAGCCATCGCCCGGTCCGCGCGCGAGATTCATCCTAACTGCATCGTGCTGCCGACTTTATTGGTAGGCGCCACCGATTCGCGCCATTACCGCAGCATCGCCAAAGAGGTGTATCGCTTTTCCGGCTTACGCTTGCACTTAGACGACGTCGCCGGCTTCCATGGCACCAACGAACGCATGCGCATCGATTATTTTGCCGACGGCGTGCGCATCATGATGCGCATGATCCAAAACCTAAGTTCGGAATCAAATCTTCCTAAGAACTAATCCTCGATCTTACCGCGCTTGGATTTGATATCCGAGCGGCGCTTTTTGGAATCCAATCGACGCGTAATTGAGCCGCGCGTCGGTTTGGTTTTGTAACGCTTGCGCGGCCGGAAATTCAGAGCGCGCAACTTTTCAATCAGCCGCGCCATCGCATCTTCTCGATTGCGCTTTTGGCTGCGCGACGCCGTCGCGACGATGGTGATGCCGCTCGCTGGGTGAACTAGCCGCACCCCGGTTTCCACCTTATTGCGATGCTGGCCGCCCGGCCCGCTGCCGCGAATAAAGCTCCATTCGACCTCCTTTTCCAACATCTTTGCATCCGTAGACCAGCGCGTCGGCGGGCTTAGGTCGGGCGGCGGATCTCCGGCTGGCTCGGAAGGGGAATTCATGGCTTGGGGGGTGGCCTATTCTGGCTTAGAATACCGACCTCATGGTTCATAATCTTGTCATCATCGGATCCGGGCCGGCTGGTTACACCGCCGCCCTCTACTCGTCGCGCGCCGGCCTCAAGCCGCTCATGTTTGAAGGCATGCAGCCCGGCGGGCAGCTGACGCTGACTACCGAGGTCGAAAATTACCCTGGTTTCCCCGACGGAATTACTGGGCCCGAGCTGATGGAGAAGTTCAAAGCCCAAGCCGAGCGCTTTGGCACCGAATTTATTACCTTTCGCAATATCTCCAAAATCGAGACCGATAAACGGCCGTTCGTGCTTCACGACGATTTTGGCGACAGCTACGAAGCCCATGCGGTCATTATCGCCACCGGTGCCACCGCCAAGATGATGGGGCTAGACAAGGAAAAGGAAATGATGACGCAAGGCCAAGGTGTTTCGGCCTGCGCAACCTGTGATGGTGCTTTTTACCAGGGTAAGGAGGTCGCAATCGTGGGTGGCGGCGATACCGCAATGGAGGAAGCCAATTTTTTGACTCGATTTGCCACTAAGGTCACGCTGCTGCACCGTCGCGATTATTTCCGGGCATCTAAAATCATGCTCGAGCGCACCGAGGCCAATCCGAAGATTGACATTAAAATTTGGCGGACGGTGGATGAAATTCTGCAAGAGGACAGCGGTCGAATTCGCGGTTTGACCCTTTCCGATCCGCGTGATAACAGCCAAGAGGAATTAGACGTACAAGGCTTGTTCGTCGCCATCGGCCACTCACCGAACACTGGCTTCTTGGGCGCAGAATTCGAGCGCGACGACGTCGGCTACTTGAAGTTGGAGAAAGGAACGTGCACTTCGGTTGAAGGGATTTTTGCCGCAGGCGACGTGCATGATCCGGATTACCGTCAGGCAATTACCGCTGCCGGTGCCGGATGCGCCGCGGCGTTGGAAGCACAGCGCTGGTTGGAAGAGCAGGGCATTGAATAAGCTTACTGCTCGCACCCAAACTTTTATTGCTTGACCAAACGAATGGCATCGGCCACCACTACCCAGGTGCCGGTGCCAGAGTTGTCCATGCCAATCAGCGATTTAGTGCCCTTAGGCAGCCATTTGGTAGTAACCAAGTTCCACTTGCCACCGTTGTTTTGCTGATTGACCGTGGTCGTCGTTGTGCTGCCGTTTATGCGCCAGCCGACCTTGGTATTTGGATTGCGATTGGAACCCTGCGGCCACCAGTAGTAAATTTTATAAGTACCCGCCGAGGGAATGTTTGGCCGCCAATAAGCCAATGCATAATTGGTATTGGTGCTAGCCCAGCGGTAATTGGAGCCGTATTTGTCACTCGAACTGGTTCCCGTGTTCCAATTGCCGGAAAAAATGGCTAGGCCGTTATCTAGAATGATTTCTGTTCCGCCACCGCCTCCGCTTAACTTATCATCGATGTCCTGGCGCAGACTAGGCAATTGATTGTAAGCCAAGTCGCCTGGGCAAGCGGTTGAGCTTACGTTGCGGTGACCATAGATAGTGTTCATGGAGCCGCCGTAGCCGGAATACCAAGCACTGCCCAAGGGATTGATATTTTTTTGATCACACTTCCACGCGCCTAACTCGCAAAAGGAGTTTTTCATTGCGGTGGTTAGGGTTTGATTATACGGAGTGTGGAAATATCCCATCATCGCCACGCCCATCGAGCCGCAGTTAAAACCGTCGTGTGCACCACGCACGTCGTCACCGCCGGCGCGGCCTTCAAAAATGTAACCGTGAACGTCGATCAAATAGTTGTAGCCAATGTCACACCAGCCGCGCGTGTACATGTGGTAAGCCTGAATCGCCAGCACATTGCCCGCCGACGTCGACCAATTCGGACTGTTGTATTCCGATGCACCCGCCGTGTGATGTAAGGCAATATGAGTCACAGTGCAATAGCCGGAACTGCACTGCGGCGGATCCGCACTCCAACTACTACGGCTATAAACCGACGGCTTGGGATAGCCCGCTGGTGCTTGTGGTGGATTTTTCACTTCCGGCTTTGGTGTAAAGTTTTCATCCCAAGGCAGCCACACGATGCTGAGTTCTTCAAGCTCGGTCAAATTCGGCAGCACCAGGCGAATCGCATAACTTGCGCCGTCGTAATGGTGGGTAAGCGCCGCCACTACGCTATCGCCCGCCGGGCCAACTGCGCCAGCGTGTTCGGCACTCAAATCGTGCGCCTCAATGATCGGGTAGAGCGGACTTGAGCCGCCATGGACGTCGATCAATTGCACTTGCGCATCGTTTAACTCACCTTGCCACCAAAATCCTACCGAGCGAATTTCGGTAGGTGCAGCGATCAAATATTCGTTATTAGATCCGCTGCGAAATGCTTGCAGCCCCTCTGCACTAAAAGTTTCATGCTGCACCGGCAGCGGCAGGTCAACCGTCGGAGTGGGGCTGGCTACTTGCGCAGCGAAGGCAAAAAGGGCGGGGAGTAGCATGCAGCCAGCATAACAAGCAGCGCGAAGCAATCTCTACTCGCCTAGTTTTGACAATTGCTGCTGTGCGAGTTTTTTCATTTTCTTCACTGCTGGCGTATTTTGTGTGCGCGGACGTAACAGCTGAATCGCGTTCAATGCCGCCCGATATTCCCGTTTCGCCTGTCGACGTTTTCCGCAACGCCAATACACTTCAGCCTTGTGCATCAGCCACGATTCTTTGCGCCGCGCCGACGTCGCCAGTCGATCAAGGCGTGCAATTGCCTGCTCACACATGCCTAGGTCGGTTTCGAGCTCCACCGCCAATAGCTCCAACGAAATGCACGCACCGATGCTTGTTAAACCTTGTTTTACGCATAGCAGCGCTTTAGGCAGACTGGCCGGCCCAAGTTTTTGTAGCGCTTTTGCTTGGAAATGAAAATAATCGGGCTCCGGCGTAGGGAACAACGGAATTGCAGTTTGCATGGCGTCGGCCGCTTGCTGATATTTTGTTAAAGCAAAGTACAAACGTGCTTGCAGTTGCCAACTGCGCGCATTTTCGACGTCAAGCTTGTGGTATTGATCGGTCTTTTGCAAGGCCTGCAAGAGTTGACCTTGAGCTTGAAACAAGTGCGCTTCTTCTAATACCAATGCCAAATCGTCTGGCGCGGCGGCGCGCACGACTTCCAAGTCAGCATGTGCTTCGGGCCAATCTTCGTGCATGCGATAAAGCTGGGCGCGATACAAATACAGTTGCCAATCTTGTGGATCCTTTTTAATTTGTGCCGTCGCTTTTTGAATTAATTCGCGCACACCTTCATGCGCTGCCGCTGGCGCAAGTGTGGGCGCTGATTCTGGCTCTGCCGTTGCCAGCGCCGATCCGGCAAAGGTCAGCAATGCCAAAGCTGCGAGGGTTTTATTCAAGCTCCACATGGGCTAAATCAATCAAGTACATCTTACCGGTTCGATACAGTTGCTCAAATTCAGCTTTTTTAAGCAGTTCCGGGGTAATGATCGAAAGGCGCTCCGCCTGGCGATCGGTGACTATGAGGTAACCACGCCCGTGTTTTTTTAGCCAATTTGGTAATTTCGTTAAGTCCCGACTCTGGTGCAAGCTTGTGGTAAGTCGCCCTAAGAAATGCAGGTCGCCGTGATACTTGCCAGTGTAAAGCACAGCAATATTTTGCTCTTGCAAAGCATGTACGCGCTGCGCCATTTCTTGCATGCGAAACGGTTGCAAAACAGAATTGGGTACGATCAATAGGGCAATCAATAATATGCTTGGCATCAGCCAACGCATCCTTTTCCATACTCCGCTAAACGCTTTAGTCGATGAATTCACAGTCGTATCCGACGTCGCAGCTATGGCCAATAGTGGCATGAGCGGAATAAGGTAATGCGGTTGTTTGCCGCTCATCGCACTGAAAATCAAAAATGGCAAAGCAGCCGACAGCAGCAGCCAACGCGTGCTCGGGTTGGCCCAAGCTCTGTTGGTACCACGCCAAAAGCTGGGCACAAAAATCCATGGCAGCAGCAAGGCCAAGGAAATCGGCAAGTACCACCACCAGGGATGGTCATGCGAAAAACTCTCTTTCATACGCCCGGCGGTTTGACCCCACAAAATGTCGTCGGCGTAGGCGCTGCCGCCGCGGTTGGCAGCGGGTAATGCCCATGCCAATGCAATGCTTGCAGCGAGCAATAGCGAAGCAAGCATTTGCAGATACCACTTGCTCTTCGAGGAATTAGAGCGTTTAGAGACTTGAGTCTGCTCAGGATTCGCAAGCGGGAAAAACGGGGCGAATAAAGCCAGCGGCAAGATATAAAGCAGGATGACCGGACCTTTGCACAGAATTCCCAAGCCCATTGCGATTGCCACCAAAGGCCAGCCGCCGCGCAATTGACGTTGAGCTCGGAGCACACCGAGCCAGCCCATCGTGGTAAATAGTGCCATTAGCATGTCGAACAGCAGTGCTGTGGAATAAAACACCCACGCCAAACTGCCGACCAACAGAGCTACCGCGATTTCAGGTCGAATGCGAAATCGTTCGGATGAAGTGGCAGCCGACAAATTGCTGGCAAATCGAGCAACTAAACCCAAGGTCAGCAAGGTGGCGAGCGCAGGCAGCAAACGTGGCCACCACTCATTGACTCCAAAGACGGTCCAGCCTGCATTGATTAACCAAAAGAAAAGCGGCGGCTTTTGCGAATAAGGGTTGCCATTCAGGTGTGGAACCAACCAGTCGCCGTCGATATGCATTTGCCAGGCGACGGCGAGGTATCGCGTTTCGTCCAGCGGCACTGGCGGCCTCATGAATAGGCTAAATATTCCCAACGCTAAAAAGATAGGCGCATATTTGAGCACAGTTTGCCGAGCACTCATCTGGTTTGTTCAGTCTCTTTGCCAGAGCGCTTAATCAGATGCAAATTGCGCAAATAAATCATTGTGCCAGTACATTGTCCGACGATGATCACTGGGTCGCGGTCGAGCACGCCATAAGCCAGTAGCATGAATGAGCCGGCAATGCTGATATACCAAAACGAAAGCGGAATGACGCTTTGTCCCCTTTTTTCGCTGGCGATCCATTGCACTAAAAAGCGCATGAAAAAAACGGCTTGGCCAGAAAATCCAAGTATGGCTAACGGGCTTTTGGCGCGGCTGAGCACGTCGGCTAACCAGCTTGGGTCAGGATCAATCAGCAGCATGAGGGACCATTGGTGGAGATTGTTGGGCCGCATGTAGCTCTTCGACATGAGGAACTGCGTTACGGCGCAGCAGCCACATCACGCCCATCAAATCCCAAATGCCTACCCAAGCTCGGTCCCAAACGCCATATTTAGATTGGCCGCGGGTGCGTTCGCGGTGCCCAACCGGGATTGAAATGCTAGTGCCACCAGCGCGACGAACCAACGCCGGTAGGAAACGATGGATATGGTTGAACCAAGGCAGTTGCAGGAACAACTCGCGCGGGAAAATCTTAATGCCGCAGCCGGTGTCCGGCGTATCGTCGCGTAAAGCTCGCCGCCGTAAACCATTGGCGAACTTTGAAGCGAAGCGTTTGGCGCCGGTATCGCGGCGGTCCAGCCGATGTCCTATTGCCATCCAACACGGCGCCGCCTCGGTGGGGCGCGCCGCCCACAATTTCGGCAGGTCTGCAGGGTCATTTTGACCGTCGCCATCTAAGGTGGCGATCCACTCATAGCGAGCGGCGCGTATGCCAGTGCGTAAACCGGCACTTTGGCCGCTGCGCCGGTCGTGCCGCAGTACCCGTAACTGCGGGAATTCGTCGAAAAGCTGTGGCAGCAGGGCGTCGGTGTTGTCGGTGCTGGCGTCGTCGACCAAAATGATTTCAAATGGCATCACGGCGTCCAGTGCTTGGCGAATTTCCTGCAGCAAATCGCGCAAGTTCGGTGCTTCATTCAGCACGGGTATGACGACGGACAACATGGACGTGTTGGATGGGGCGTAGAAATGGCCGAGCGACGGCAGGGCCGAGGGGGGACAGGCCAGCTTGCAAGCGCTAGAATACAGCGGCAGGGGATATTTTCCTCTCCACTATTTGCCGCTCCTCTGATGTCCAGCCCTGCTCAATTCTCCGCCCCGATCCTGGTGACAGGAGCGGCCGGGTTTATCGGTTTTCATACCGTTCAGCGGCTGCTGGAGGCAGGTTTCGAGGTAGATGGCCTGGATAATTTTAGCGGCGCCGCCGACCCCGGTCTGCAGCTCGCACGCTGGCATAAACTGGCTAATATGCCTGGTTTCAGCCCCATTCAAATGGATTTGGTCGACGGCGAGGCACTTTCAACCCTGTTCCGCGACCGCGAATATCAGCAGGTCATCCACCTTGCCGCCCGTGTCGGCGTGCGCGATTCGGTACGCGACCCGCATAACTATTTGGAGAGCAATTTGCGGGTGTTTTTAAATCTGTTGGAAGCCTGCCGCGAGGTTTCGCTCCAGCATTTGATATACGCATCCTCCAGCTCGGTTTACGGCGCCCGCGAGGCCGGATATTTCGCCGAGGATTCGGTCAGTGATCAACCGGTTTCGTTCTATGCAGCTACCAAAAAGACCAATGAGCTGATGGCCCACGCTTGGTCTGAGCTGCATGGCATCGTAAGTACCGGCTTGCGTTTTTTCACGGTATATGGGCCGTGGGGCAGACCCGATATGGCAATTTACCGATTCGTCGGCTCGATACTGAATGGCGAGCCCATCCGGCTTTATAACCACGGCCAAATGCGCCGCGACTTCACCTATGTAGACGATGCCGTCGACGTGATCATGCGCTGCCTGACCGCAGCGCCGACGAACACGCGCATATTAAATGTAGGCGGTGGTCGTCCTGTTGAGCTGGGTAATATGATTGCCATTATGGAGCAGGTGCTAGGTAAGCCAGCTCGCAAAGAAATGCTGCCGATGCAGCCTGGCGACGTGCCCTTGACCGCTGCAGATACGCGTCTGCTGCGTGAAGTTTTGAACTACGTACCGTCTACTGATCTGGCCGACGGAATCCGCCAGTTCGCTGTTTGGTACCAGGAATATCATGCTGCTGAATTAGCTATTCCTGCTATTGTCCAGTAATGAAACGCCTGCTTTTGCCTTTGATGTTGCTCGCTGCCTGCAGCGTCACAAATGTAGATGAACCCATCCTCGGTACCTTCGAGGTTGACCCGGTTCAGTTGTTGCGCAATGGGCAAAAAATGGCAGGTAATGCTGATTTTGTGGTAGAACACGCTAATTTCCGTTACCAATTTGCGTCGGCGGCGACGCGCGACGAATTTTTGGCCGATCCGACCGCGTTTGAAATTCAATTGGGCGGTGGCTGCGGCCGCATGGGTGCATTAAGCGGCACCGGTCGCACTGATTTGTTCACGGTGCACGACGGTCAGCTGTTTGTTTTTGCCTCCGCACAGTGCGCTGCGACATTCAAGCGCGATCCTTCCAAGGTGCTAGAACCTAGTTACGAATCTGCGCCAAAAACGACGACGGCTACGTTGCAGCGCGGGCGAGATCTGGTGGACTTGGCAGTGGCTTGGCTGGGCGGAGCTGAGAAATTGGATCGGGCGGTGATGCAATTCAGCCAGGAAGAATGGATCGATTGGGAAGGCAAAAAGCGTCGTTCGGCCAGCTTTTTGGTGATCGCGCCGAATGAATCGTTGCGCAGTGATTCGATCTGGGATGGTCAAGCTCGTAGCCAAGTGGCAACGGCGGGTAGCGCATATTTCGTCGCTCCCGAAACTGGAACTCGGACCATGCAACCTGCACAGCGGATTGCGATGGAGCGCAAACGTCAGCGCAACGTGTTGGCTTTGATGCAATCACGCAACGCCGATGGATTTATTGCCAGCGCCGACGGCCGGGTTGTGCTTGGCGGTGCAAAGCGCGTTTATATTTGGTACCGAGGCATGAATCATGCGGTTGATATCCATCCGCAATCTGGGCAAGTGCTGCGCCACAGTTTTGTAGGTTGGGGGCCGCAGGCCAGCATCGGCAATATTGAGCAAACCTATACCAATTGGACTACCCGCAATGGTGTCAAAATTCCGGTTGCATGGGATTCGCGATTTGATGGCGTGAAGGGTGCATCCAAGGATTTACTCGCCGACGGCTATCAAATCGAAATCGTCGACAGTGTGCCAGCAGGAACCTTTTAAGAGCGGGAAACTCTGACTAATTTGGATCCAATAGGTCCAACGCTTTTTGCAAGTCAGGATCCCTAAGCTGAAGCACGTCGTCGCGGGTCCAGGTCACGGTTTCGGTTAGCGGAATCGATAGCCCTTCACCCATGCGACCATTTGGAGTACGCACGCGCATCGTGCAAAAATGAATGGTCGCGCCAGTACGGGGTAATTCAAACGGCCGCGGCGCACCTGTGCCGGCACCATTGGGCCGGCCTACAAAACGCACGTTTGGGTGTACGTCGGCGAGGCAAGCGGCGACGTTATCGGCAGTGCTAAAAGTGCGCTCATCTATCAAACAAATCAACGGCGCGCGGATTGAGTTTTCGCCCTTGGCGGCGGTGGATTTGTGTTTGCCGAAGTTGAGCCAATCCATGCCGAAATCGCTAGAGAGTTGGAAATAGATATAACCCGGGTCGACCAGGCGATCGACTAAAAACTGGCCGAGCAGATCGGTGCCGCCAGGATTGTGACGCAGGTCAAGAATGAGGGCTCGGCACTGCGCCAGCTCGCCGATGATGCGGTCAAACTCTGCATAAGTGTCAGCCAAAATTGCGTCGCGTTTTTCAGGCGGGCCGGGCCAGCCACTGTCGGTGGGCGGTGAAAAATTGCCCGGGCAAAAGTAAGCTACTCCATTTTCAAGCATGCGATGCCTGCGCTCTTTGGAAATCAATGTTGGAGTCATTATGGTTTGGTAATAAGGCGGTAGAGAAGATGAAACGGCGAACTGCTTTGCGTCGGCGGATTCAAAACCAAATTCGCGCTCCGGATTGGTGTCCCATTTGCACATGAATTGGATCGCTTGGTGGCGTCGCGAAAGATCGGTGGACGCAAAAACCTGGTGTTCCGCTTTGCTAATGAACTTTTCAATCGCGACCCCATCTATGGTGCGCAAAAGGTCGCCTGGTTTGGGCCTAGGCAAATCGGCTTGCACTCCATGCACCATGATGCCTTCGGCCACTTCCACCAAACTAAATGGCCAGCGATGTTTCGCCGCAAGGGTGTGTTCCGGAGTGCTGACGAAAGCATGCCCGTCCTTCAGGCCGGCAATGAAATAGGTCAGTGCCAATTTAAAGGTATGGTTGTCCGGTTGATCGCCCAGGAGCGCAACCGCAGTTTGTTCCAACGCGGCCAAATCCAAGCCGGAAATTTGGGCACGATGTTCGCCGTAAGACCATCGCTCGCGCACGATTTGGGCGGCGGCGCGCAGGTCGGCGAGGTAAGGATCTGGCTCTTGCACGATGGATTCATCCAACTCCACCAGTTCCTGGCTGCTTTCGGAATGGGAGCTGGCTTGCAGAACCCAAATCGTGCCCCAGTAGGTCGCAAGGCCCAAAACTAGGCAAACGAAAACGGTGCCGAGCATGGAATGCCAAGTGCGTGGTGCGCTCACACCGGATTCTAGCTGCTGCCGGAGAAAGTTTTGGCTATGGGCTGGGGGCAGGATGCGTAGACTAGTAGCAAGAGCAACTACTAATGACAATTATCCCAGATCCCTCTCGAGCCCTGCAAGACCTAGGACTAACCGGTCTAGAGTCCGATATCTATGTACAACTCCTTAAAGAGTCGCCACTTACGGGATATTCCATCGCAAAAAGCTTGGCCAAGCCGGTGGCGAACGTCTACAAAGCTTTGGATACGTTGGCCAAAAAAGGCGCCATCGAGCGAGAGGAGGGCAAGACGCGGCGGGTGCGACCGATGCCCTATGAGGAGCTGCTGCGTAACATGGAGGTCAATTTCAAGCGCCTGCGCGACAAAGCCGCAGCCAGTCTGGCCGACCTGCCTGGGCCCGAAAACGACCGCAATATTTACTACCTGCACAACATGGATCAAATGCTGGGCAAGTGCCAATCCATGCTGGCCCAAGCAACCACCATCGTCGCCGCCGACGTCTTCCCACAGGCGGCTGAAATGTTGCGTAATGATTTTTCAAAGCTGATCGAGCGCGGAGTGACCTTAATTCTCCGAACCTATGCACCGTTTGAATTCTCCGGCGCGATTCATAATTTAGCCAAAAGCGGCGACACCATTCAAAAGCGCTGGCCGGCTCAATGGCTCAACTTGGTGATAGACGGCAGTCAATCCATCGTCGCCGTATTTGAAAATGACGTGCCGCAGGTCATTCAGTCTTATTGGACGTCGAGTCCGAGCATTGCCTATTTAAATCACAACGGGTTGATGTCTGAAGTTGCATTCGCCACTTTGCAGCAGGAAATTGAAAACAAACGCAGCCATGCCGAAATGGAAAAAACGGTGCACAGCATGCTCTCCCACATGGGCGATCCTGTGCCTGGTTTTTCCCGATTAGTGAGCAACCTTGGCTTAGTGCCAAAGCAAGAAATCCTGGAGTCTAGTCATGAATGAACGTCCTTCCCTTTTGAACTGGAGCGTGCTGATGAGCATGCTTTTGTTTGGCTTGGCGCAAGCGTCGCCAGCGCAGTTGCCTAGTGCCCAAAAAGTGCTCGATCATTGGGCCGAGGCGGTCGGCGGGCGAGAGCGGCTTGATGCTTTAGATAGTTTTCAGGCGAATTACGACCTCAAATTGTTCGGCATGGATGGCACAATAAATATTTCAAATTCTGTGCCAGGCAAGCAGTTGAGCAAGATGGAATTGGGTGGGATTTTTAACATCACCAATTTAGTTGTGGGCGACCGAGCCTGGATCAAAGATCAAAATGCGCAGGTTAGCGAAGCCTCTGGGGCTGGATTGGCCGACCTGATTACGTCGGCGTATTTTGACCACTTTATGCACTTGCGCAGCGATGCATCCAAAACTTTGGCGGGTGTGAAAATTGCAGCCGAATCTAGTTTTTACGCTTTGACACTTACGCCGATACACGGCACGGAGACTACTTTTGTGATCGATCCAAAGACTTGGTTGCCGCTGCGGCAGCAAAGTGACAGCGGTAGTGGCGACACCAGTACGGTGCTGTATTCAGATTGGAAAAAACACCACGGGATTTTGTTTGCGCAGCAAATTCTTCAAAGCAGTGGCGACGTAACAAACGACCTAAAAATGACTTTAACTGCGATTGAAGTCAACCCACGTTGGGCAAGGGATCCGTTTAAGCCGCTGGCCGAAAAGAAGACGTCGCCGGTGGTGCTTGATGCTGAGCGCGCGGCGGCCATTCCGATGCGGGTACATGGAGTCCATATTCTGGTCGACGTCATGGTGAACGGCGAAGGGCCATTTGTTTTTGCTTTTGATACAGGCGCGGGTATCAATGTAATTGATGAGAGCTTGGCCAAGAAACTCAAACTGAACATTCAAGGTGAGCTTGCTGGTGGCGGTTTCGGCGAAAACAAGGCCGAGCTGCAATTGGCGACTGGAGTAAATTTGGCCATGCCAGGGGTAGAGGTCAAGGACCAAACCATCGCTACTTTGGACATCAAAAACTTGTTGGAGCCACGCCTCGGCACGCGTATCGACGGGATTTTAGGCTTCGGCTTTATCAGCCGTTTTGTGACCAGGGTGGACTACAAAAACCAACAAATCGGCTTTTACGACGCCAACCATTTTGATTACCAAGGAACGGGTGAAATCGTGGCGATGGAAATAGAAAACTCAACCCCGTATGTTGATGCCACCATTTGCGGCTATGGACGTGAACCTATCCGCGGCCGATTCCTGGTGGACTCCGGAGCGGGCGGCCCAGTGGCGATTAACGGACCGTTTGCCGAAAGTATTCGGTTGGCATCTTCAATGCCGAAAACCGTGCTTTCAAAAGGTGGATTTGGGGTGGGCGGGGAAGTCACCTCGTTAGTGGGGCGACTGCAAAGTTTGCAAATAGGCAATCTAGTTTTTCATGATCCGGTGGCCGATATTTCCCAGAATAAAAAAGGCGCCGGCGCGGATAAAAACAGAGCTGGCATTTTGGGAGGCGGAATATTTTCCCGGTGTGTGGTTTATTTTGATTACCCAGGCAAACGCTTGATATTGGAACCGCAAGCTGGTTTCGACGATCATTTTTGGTGGACAAATAGCGGATTGACCCTAATTTCAGGTGGCCGAGGCAATTTTCATCACTTGGCTATTACTCGTGTCGTAGCCAATTCTCCGGGAGCGGTTGCTGGCCTAAAAGAAGGCGATCAATTGCTCGAAATCGATGGTGAATCAGCAGAGCTATGGACTATTGGCCGCTTGAAGGAATTGTTTCAGAAGCAAACTCGGGTGGTGAAGTTGCAGGTCTTGCGTGCCGGGAAAAAATTGCAACTAAGTATGAAGCTGGAAGAGATCATTTGATCCCATTGCCCAATGCTTCAGTTACGGATCAAGCGAAACTTGAGCTGATCAAACTGCTTGTTGATTTTGCCACTGGTCATGTCGGCGTCCAACAGACGCACCCTCCAGTACAAGCTGCGGCTGCCGTCAGCGTGTTCGTCGACATAACATTTGCCAGTCCATCCTAAGTTCGCTGGCGTTTCGGTGAGTTGCTTTACCGAGTTAAATTTACTTCGAGTTCGGGCTTCCAGGCCTACGTAAAAGTCGTCTTGATTGCGCTTTTCTTGCGGATGCCACGACGATTCAAAAGCAACGCCCGCGCCACGCCATGTGTAAAGAGTGGGAAAGGCGCAGCCCCATTCGGCTAGCGGTGCATAGTCAAAACGATGCCATTGTTTGGGTCCGGTCAGCGTTACCTGCCGACCTTTTTGCTTGATTGAAACAGCTTTCTCTGCCGCCAAATTGGGCAGATCCATTTGCAACGCAGGGTCACCAAATACTGCTTGGTTGTAGAGCTGATAATAGTACAAGCCGCCGTTGGATTGTCCGTGTTCCAAAACCGCTAAAGTGACTTGATTGAGCGCTTGCTTTTGAGCTTCGCCGATAGTTTCGCCCGCCAACAGCGCATTCATGAAAGCGCTGTTATAGAGACTTTGCTGAGCCACTCCACGTCGGGTATTGCCGACGAAGGCTACCGCGCCATTTTTGAGTAAGCGCGTTGCCACTGAGCGATATTCTGCGTCTTGGTCCAAAGAGGCAGTGCTGCAACCTTCCGAGGCAACTAAAGCTGGCGCTAACAGAGTTTGGCTATCCCAGGCGTAAGTCGTACCCATCACCGTCCACATTGCGTGCGAACCATGCATGATCAACCCGGCTTGGCTCAATGGCGATTCGGCTTCAAACGGCTTGCCTTCTGGGTGATGGCCTAAGAATTCCAAACCGGCGGCTTTAAGGGTAGGTGCGCAATCTCCAGCCCATTCGGCGGTGGCAAAGGTACTCGCCCAACCTTGCTCGGGCATGAGTTGGCGCGAGTATCCGCGGCAAGCAAGCAAGGTCGCAGAAGCAAGGTTTTCAGCCACAAAACGTGCGTAGGATAATTCAATAAAGGGGTCGTCGTCGGTTTGGGCGAAAGGTAGGTCGGAAACTAAGTCGCAATCGATGCCTTGGCCGTTGCTGATAATGGACATCGGCAGCGCGTCTGGCCAGCCGACCATGCAGAGGAAGTGTGGTTGGAATTCAGCTGCCATGTGAAAGCGGTTTAGGTCTCTTTGAATTTCTGCAGTGGTCGGGGAGGTCAGCCAAATGGCTTTGCCGCGATTGCTTTCATCGGCTTCTAAATCTACACACCAACTTTGCTTAGACAGCATGAGGTTCGTTCCGGTATGTAGCGGTTTTTCAGCTTTGCCGACGTATTTGCCGTCGCCGTTGGTGTCGAATTGCATCCACCATTGGCCGTTTTGTGGATTCCGGCCGGCGATAAAGTTGCGCTGATTTTTGCCATCGGTGAGGGAGCCTTGATGCCAACCCATTGAGCTAGCGGCGGCGCCTTTTGCGGCTTTTTCCAATGCAATGGTGGCGTCGACACGCTGTTTCCACTTGGTGTTATAAGGCAAAGTTGCAACTGCGCCTGATCGAGCAGCAGCAAGTAATGGGGCAGCCAGACTCAAATGACGATCGCGACCTGCAGCACTTTCGTTGCTGTTCACCGCCGCCAAATAATCTACCTTGAGTCCATGCTTCACCATCCAACGAGCGACGCCTTCGCCACCCCTAATTTTTTCCACCGCGACGTCCGCCGCCTCCAAAGCGCTGGTGAAATCCGTGCTCTTTTGTTGGCCTATGATGCTGGCTTCAACCCAAAGTACGCGTAGGCACTTTTTAGTTTTCACCCAATCCAATACAGCTTTCGCAGTTTGCTGACCGGAGACAGGAAGCAGCGGTGCCCCGAGTCGCGCCGCCAAAGCACTGGCCGAAAGAGCGGCCGCGCGATCCTCGGTGGGGTAGGCCACAATTTGGTGGATAGGTGGTTCAAAGCAGCTGCTCATTGCACCCGCTGCTTCAAAAGCATTGCTCGCTGGAATGAATTGCAGGGTTGCTTCCCAGGGCGTCGGCGTG
>JACNIZ010000055.1 GCA_014382805.1 Planctomycetota bacterium | reverse complement strand
GGATATCCTGGTATTTTTAAAGGCCTTCCCAGACAGGATCCCCAGAATCACTTTTTTCTCAAATAGCACGGCCATACTTGGCACAAGGTCGGCACAAGGTTCGGCACAAGGTTTGAAGGGCCAAAGTCGGGCCGGCGGACCGCTGCTGGCCCATTTTGAGGTTTCGCAGCTCCTTTTTGGGGGGGCGGGGGGGCTGTGTAGTTCTTGTGAATATGAAGGTACCGATTTCAATAGTTTTTTGGCGCAGTGGATTGCCCCGAGCTGGAAAGGATCGCCCTGGCCGCTGGAGCTGAAGCAGTACTCACCGACCCAGCTTTGGCGTCGGGCAGTGACCGAGTTTGGGCAGTGCTTGAGCAAAGGCCCGAACTGCAACGGGCGGTCAACGTGCAGGGCGACGAGCCGGAAATTGACCCTGCTGCTATTCATTGCCTTTTGCAAGCTCTAGAGCAGGGCGCCGAGGTCGCGACGATGAGCGCGCCGTTGCCACCGGCAGCCATGAATGACCCTGCTTGCGTCAAAGTTGTAACCGCCTTAAATGGTCAGGCGCTGTATTTTTCTCGCGCCGGCATCCCTTTTCTGCGCGGCGCAGAAAATGTCCAAGTTAAGCCAAGATTGCACATCGGAATCTATGGTTATTCACGTGCTGCTTTGCGACAATTTGCGGGCACTGCGCCATCACCCCTCGAACGGTGTGAGGGATTGGAGCAGCTTAGGTTCTTGGAACACGGAATACCGGTCCAGGTCATGGACTGGCCGCATGCGTTTCCTGGCATCGACACCCCCTCAGATTACGACGCCTTTCTTCATCGCTTAAGAACCAAATCCCCCCTCTCCAAAACCTCACGTTCCACTCCCCCCGCTTAATGACCAAATTCATCTTTGTCACTGGTGGCGTCGTTTCTTCCCTGGGCAAGGGAATTACTACCGCCTCTATCGCAGTCCTGCTGGAAAAGCGGGGTTTGAAAGTTTCGATCCAAAAATTGGACCCATATATCAATGTAGACCCGGGCACTATGTCACCGTTTGAACATGGTGAGGTTTACGTCACCGAAGACGGCGCCGAGACTGACTTGGATTTGGGACATTATGAGCGTTTTTCGCACGCGGCAATTAACCGCTACTCGAATGCGACCACAGGCTCGATTTATTCCGAGGTGATTCGTAAAGAGCGGCGCGGAGCTTACCTCGGCAAGACTGTGCAGGTGGTGCCGCACATTACAAATCAAATTCAGGAAGCGATTCGGCAAGGTGCACAGCGCGGCATAGACGTCGCTATAGTTGAGATTGGAGGTACTGCCGGCGATATTGAATCATTGCCGTTTTTGGAGGCTATTCGGCAATTTGGGCTGAAGTTGGGACGCGGCAACGTGTGTTATGTGCACTTGACCTTGCTGCCCTACTTGAAGGCGTCGGGTGAAATGAAGACCAAGCCCACCCAAGAAACGGTACGCAAGATGCGCGAGATCGGCATCCAGCCCGACGTTTTGGTTTGCCGTTGCGAGCGGCCGATGACGCCGGAAATGCGGCCCAAGATCGCGATGTTCTGCAATGTCACCGAAGAGAACGTCATTCAGGAAATGGATGTTTCCCACACCATTTACGAGGTGCCGTTGGATTTGCTGCGCGAAGGCTTGGACGACGCGTTGGTACGCATTCTGAATTTGGACGACACAGCCGTCGCCGACTTCACGGACTGGAAAGAGCTGCGACGCCGCTTTGCTGACCCTGATGGCGAAATTGAAATTGCAGTCGTCGGCAAATACATCGAACTTCACGATGCCTACAAATCCATCTATGAAGCTTTGGCCCACGGCGCGATTCATCACAGCCACAAAGTGCGCTTTCGCAAAATTTCCGCAGAAAGCATCCTCGACAGCAGCGCCGACCAATTACTGGCCGGAGTCAGTGGTTTGCTGGTTCCCGGCGGCTTTGGAGAACGCGGCCTGGAAGGCAAAATTAAAGCGATCCAGTGGGCGCGGGAGAATGAAATTCCTATGTTCGGCATTTGCTTCGGGATGCAAGCTATGGTGATTGAATACGCGCGAAACGTTGCCAAAATTGAGGGTGCGCATACTTCGGAAGTGGATCCAAAATGCAAGGCGCCGGTCATCGATCTGATGCGCGAACAATCCGGCGTCGAAGATAAGGGCGGCACCATGCGCTTGGGCGCTTATCCCTGCCGTGTAATCGACGGCACTCGCGCCGCCGAGGTTTATGGGCGCGACATGGTGCTGGAACGGCACCGTCATCGTTGGGAATTCAACAATGACTACAAACGCCAGCTGGAACGAGCCGGCCTGACTTGCTCTGGAATTTGGGAGGCTCGTGGCTTGATTGAGGTCGTCGAAATTAGCGATCGGCCGTTCTACATCGGCGCTCAGTATCACCCTGAGTTCAAATCCAAGCCGTTGCAGCCACACCCGTTATTCCGAGATTTCATCGGTGCAGCTATCGCCTTTTCACATCAGGATAGCGAAAATCAGCAGCCCAAAAACGAGGCAGTCGCCGCCAAAGAATCATGACCGAAGAACAAAACATTCCTGGTGGAGATTTCCGCCTTTTCGCCCAGAAACTCGCAACCCAAGGCTTTTACGCGCTAGGCCTGTTTGAAATCCCTGGCATGGATAGACCAGAACCTAACTTGCAGGTCTGCCAATCGGTCATCGATGACTTGATGATGATTCGCGAAAAGACCGAAGGGAATTTGGATGACGCCGAGAAACTGACCTTGGACAAATTCATTTCCGATCTGCAATTCCAATACCTGGAAGTGCAAAAGAAGTTGGAAGCTAGCGCAAGCTGAGGCTTAGAGTGATTCGGCAGCAACCATGCCGACCCTCACCCTGCTCAGCTTTGTCTTCTTCACTGGCCTCGTTGGCTACCTCTCATGGAGGCTGACCCGCGAGGCTAGTCGCCTTTCCAGCGAAGGCTACTTCCTGGCAGGTCGCACTCTTACCGGCGGCTATATCGCCGGTTCGTTGATGTTGACCAATTTGTCCACCGAACAGTTGGTGGGATTGAACGGGGCCGCCTTCACCGATGGATTAAGCGTGATGGCTTGGGAGGTGGTAGCGGCTGTGGCGCTGGTAGTCATGGCGCTGTTTTTTTTACCGCGCTATTTAAAAAGTGGCATTGCCACCATCCCCGAATATTTAGAGCAGCGTTACGACGCCACGACTCGAGCCATTACCAGTTTCATTTTCATCATTGCTTACGCCGCCATCCTTCTGCCTATCATTCTCTATACCGGAGCCACCGGTCTGGCCGGGATTCTCAATCTTAGTGAGTTAACCGGCATAGATTCACAAAGCACCCTGCTTTGGATTACCGTCATATTCATTGGTGTATTGGGTTCGGTTTATGCCATCTTTGGCGGTCTGCGCACGGTCGCTGTTTCCGACACCATCAACGGCTTCGGCCTACTCGCTGGAGGCTTGCTGATTACCTGGTTTGGATTGTCCGCAGTAGGAGACGGCAATGTTTGGAGCGGGCTGCGCGAATTACGGCTACAGCAACCGCAACACTTCAATTCGCTGGGAGGAGACGGGCAATCGGTGCCCTTCAGCACTTTATTCAGCGGCGTTTTGCTATTGAATCTATTTTATTGGTGCACCAATCAGCAAATCATTCAGCGCACTTTCGGCGCCAGTTCTTTGGCTGAAGGGCAGCGTGGCGTATTAATGGCTGGCGGTTTAAAAATCCTGGGTCCGCTAATCTTGGTCTTGCCAGGGATCATCGCTTTCCATCTATTCGTGGGCTCCGTCCCGACCTCAGATTTAGCCGTAGCAACACTCGCGCCAGATCACGCTTACGGCGCCTTGGTCCGGCACGTTTTGCCGACACCCTTAGTCGGCTTTTTTGCCGCAGCTTTGGTCGGCGCAATACTCAGTTCCTTTAATTCTGCACTAAACAGTACCGCCACCCTTTTCAGCCTTGGCGTTTACCAACCCATGCTACGTCCGCAAGCCAGCGACGCCGACGTCATCCGCGTCGGTAAAATTTTTGCTGCAGCCATCGCCATTATTGCCATGCTGCTGGCCCCGGCGCTGATGAACCAAGGAAGCATTTTTGGCTATCTACAAAAGATGAACGGTCTCTATTTCATTCCCATTTTCGCAGTGGTATTGGTCGGCATGATTTCCAAGTACATGCCCGCTATGGCCGCAAAATGGGCGTTATTGGTTGGCTTTGTAAGCATTGCCGGTGGCTATTTTTTCCCGCCCTTTGCCCATTACGTTAATCGCATCCACGAATTTCATTTCCTCGGTGTGGTATTCGCCGCGTTGGTGGCAATCATGTTTGCCATTCGAATTTACCGCCCGACTGCAATTGCTTGGCAGCAACAAGACAGTAATGCAGTTGACCTCCAGCCGTGGCGTCACGCTCGTTGGGTAGGTGGGCTGTTACTCGTCCTGGTAATTTCGATTTACGCAGCCTTCGCAAACCCAAGCAGCTAGGGTTGCAGGGTCAACTCCAAGCTTTGACCTGGCTTAAGCAGGCACAAATAATCAGTGCCCAATCGTCGCACTTCTCGATTCGCAGTTGCCGGATACTTTGCAAACGGATCTCTTAGTTGCAACCATCCAGAAGTAGTTGCCGTCACTTGCACCCAAACCGTGCGCCCATTTTGGCGACGAGCACTGACCACAAATCCGCCTTCTGCGCGCAGCTCGCTAAATTCGAGGTCCTGCCAATCGCTGGATACTGCAGGGAATACCTGCACCCATTCCCCCCACGACTGCAGCAACATTTCATGCACAGCTTGCATGGCGAGGAAATTCCCTTCCAGAGCAAAGAGCCGGTAACCAAACGCGGATAGGCCAGCGCCAATTTGATCGCCGTTGACGGGGAAACCAGTGCC
>JACNIZ010000240.1 GCA_014382805.1 Planctomycetota bacterium | reverse complement strand
TACGCCGCAGGCTTGCCGCTCCGAACTGATCAGAGTTACCTTAAGTCGTCCAGCGGGTGTGGGTGGGCTCACCCCCATTAAAGCATGGCCAGAGACGGGAGCAGCCTGAATGGTAACAAGTACCTAGTCCCTGGAACTGTCATCCGCCCCATGCGCTTGAGCAGTCCTTTCACCGTTACATCCAACAGGCTGGCGCTTTCGTAATTCCCTGGCGCGACGTAGCTCACACGATCCTCGGAAATCAGCTTGTGGATCTTTTCCTGGCACGTGGCTTCGTTCCACAACTTGTTGTCAAACACCGCAATGGAATAACCGCCTTGGGTTTTGACCAATTTCATCGCAGGGATGTCGGTGTCTCCGTCACCGAAAAAGATCATGCGCTCGAACGGCACCGGACGCTGATCTTGGTCCAGCCATTTATTCAGCCGCTTGCTGTCGTGGCAATTATGAATGCCCTTGTTAATGCGAAATAGGTACTGCGTTTTGGTGGTGTAGTTCACCCCGACGCCAGGCCAGCAGGCGTGACCATTATCGTCGAACAAAAACTTGCAGGCGAAAATGCGAGTGAATTGGTGGGCGATGCTGGTGCCTTCGATCATCTCCAAGTTGCCTGAAGAAATGATGAAGTGTTCTGGCTCCAGACCGCAGTCTTTGCGCGCGTATTGATTGATGCGCTGGAACCACTCCTGCACGCCCGGGAAAAGTTTAATGCCGCTGCCGTGAGCGGCCAACATGGCGCGCGTCAATGGCGTGCCGGCAGCGCGCGCGGCTTCGATCATCTGCTGCAAATAAACCAGAATTTCGTCAGCGTCTTGCTGTTTAGCAAGCTCTTCGACCTGGTCCCAGAACGCCTCCGGGTCGTAGCCGAGTGCACCCAACAACGAATGCTCTTGAATGTTGCCCTCGGCCAGCGTGCCGTCAAAATCGTAAACAAAGGCGATCTTTTTCATGCGTCAAAATTTTAGCGACGCGATGGTCTTGTGCGGATCGCCTTCCTCGTCTTCGCCTTTGCTCACGTAGTCCCCGCAATCCGTGGCTCCGCTTAACGAACCCGTAGCGCCAGCGAATGAGACAGTTGGCCACCGCCTGCAGCATAGAGTTCGGCTGCTTGCGCCCAAACCAACATGCCCGACGCCGACGGATTAAGCGCGCCCAAAGTCAGGTTGGCAGTGCCGTCGGCATTGCAGCTGATGGGTGGCAGATTGGTGATCGGCGGAGTCAGGTCGACGGGGCCGAACGGCGATCCACTTGGGCCGGGGCCAGTCAGTGAATAGGCGAAAACCGCAGCACTAGTTGAGCTGCAACCGGACAAACGGATTGCTGGATAGTCTCCGCCAGCGAGGTCGCGAACCTCTAGTAATAGGCCTTTGCGTACGCCCGAGTATACGAATACACGACCCGATTCCGCACCGTTTGGTGTGTCTTCATCCATAGCACCCGCAGCCAAATCACTGATGCCATCACCGTTGACGTCGCCAAGCATTTCTACACCCACGCCCAATCGCGCAGTTGCGCTGCCGCCGGTGTAGAGCTGCATCATGTCGCCCGTGCGGCCGGAAAATACGCGCACGAATCCGGTGTAGCCGCCGGAAACGTAAAAGTGGTCAGAGCCGACCATGAAGTCGTCGTGGCCGTCGCTGTCGAGGTCGTAACCACCAGCCAAGGACCGGCCCATGACTTCGCCGGGTCCAAAACCGCGCACGCGTATTAACTCAGAGCCGTCGGCGCCGGAATACACAAAGGCTTCACCGTTTCCCCCGGCGAAAAACGCGCTGACCAAGGCATCTCCGATGCCGTCGCCGTTGACGTCGCCAGCGTTGGCAACCTTGTGGCCCATGCGGTCGTTGTAAACCGCGCCTTGCCATGATTGCAGTAGTGCGCCACTGCCGCCGGAATAGAGATAGGCCACACCTTCACGACCGATGGATCCTTCCCCGGTGGCACCGATGAGTAGGTCATTCAGGCCGTCGCCATCGGCGTCTGCGATGAAGGAAATGGATTCGCCGAAGTAACCATGATCCACCGTGCCGTTGATGGTTTGAATCACGTTGCCATCGAAGCCGCTGTGAATTTGCACCATGCCGGCAAAGGCGGTCGGCGTGTGTTTTCCCCAAGACCCAATAGCAAAGTCATCGAAACCGTCGCCATTGAGATCCCCCATGCCGGTGACTGCGCCGCCCAAATATTGGTCCGCCTGAGTGCCTACAAATTCATAAATCAAAGCATAGGGCGCCGCGCCGGAATAAACCCAAGCCTTGCCAGCTTTGATCGGCGTTGCCGGAGCAAAAATGTCGCCGATGATCACGTCGTGCACCCCGTCCCCGTTGACGTCGCCGCAGTCCGCCACAGCTTCCCCATGCGGCGGCGTGCCGAAGGAATGCAGCAAACTGCCGTCGGCCCCGGAGACCAGCAAGGTAGAGGCCGACGACGAATAACGCTCCCCTCCGATCAAAATTTCATTGATGCCGTCGCCAGTCAAATCTTCGATTGCGGCAATGGCACCGCCGAGCGCGCCGTTCGCGTACTGACCGTCGATGTGATAAAGATCGGCCCCGCTTTGGGCGCAAAGGGCTAAAAGAGTGAGGGGAAGGGAAAGCAGCATGTGATTCCTATATTCCCATCCTTTCAGTTTTCTTTCCATGAAACTTGCACAAATCTTCAACTAAGTCAGAGACGGTTCGGTCATCAGGTCATTGCGAAAGGTTAATAGGGCCTGAATACTGAAATCGGTCATTCCGGATTCCGTACAATTTAATACTGTGAAATCAAAACTTCACAATGTTTCCCCCCAAACAATTCGTCGGCGAAAACATCGCCGTTTGCGACGTCTAAACCGACCGATTTATCAATCGCCTCCCATGCCAATGAGCCTGCCGGCCATTGGGATTTATGTGTCCAGTTGGTTAGTTTGGTTCGCCTTTGGCCCGCTGGGCATGTTGTACAACAACTTTGGAGAAATTCTTTTTTGGACCCATACCAGTATTAAATCGGGCCATATTATTGCTCAGGCCAACGTACTTTTCACTTGGCAAGTGTTTTGGTCGATTCTCATTCTTATGCAGGTCATTAAAGAGTTCCGCTTGCCCAAGCAAGAGAAGCTAGTGCGGCGTTCAAGGAGATTGAATGACGTTGCTGCGCTTATTGTTGCGGCAGCGCTATTGCCTCTTCCTCACTACATGAAGGAGTCGCTCAAGCATCACCACTATGCTCCGCCAATGGTGGTTCACGAACTAGAGTTTCAACCAGAATCTGGCAACTGGCAAGTTGTACTTCCCCCTGAGGAACAAAATCCATGAGCCATACACAAAGAGTTCGGAATATTTACCGATCCGCCCCGCTGCCGATCAGCTTGCCGGCACTTGGAATGTTGGTGCAAGCCATCGTTTTTTGGTTTGCCGTCATGTTGGCGAGTGCCACATTTAGCGGCGTAGATGAGTTATGGTATTTGCCCCGCGACCATCCGGATATCCAAAGCATTATTTTGCTTTCGAATGTGTTCGTTGCCGCAAACATTATGTGGGCCGCTTTTATCTGTTTTCAGATTCGCAGTGAACTTATCTTGCCGAAGGCTCAAAAAAGAATTCGCCGAGCTCGACTCAGTTCCGACATCATGGCATTGGTGTTAGCACTCTCCATGATCCCCTGCGCGCACCAGCTAAAAATCTTAGTGCCACAAGAAGGCGGCAGACCTCCCTCTGGGATTCTTGAATTCCATTTTCAACCGGAGGACGGTGTGTGGCAGTACATTCCGCCAACCCAGAGCACCAAGTGATTCTGAAAATTACAGCATCACATGAACCTCTTGAACAAAACTATCCAAGTACCCACCGCGTCCATCTTGCACAATGAACTCAAAGTAAAGTGTCTTGCCCACAAACCCTGGCGGGATGGATGCGGTTTCAAAGTCACCTGTAGCGCTTGTAGTCATCGCATCCTGCGTGACCAAATGCAAATTGTGACCTAGATCAAAGGAATGGCCTTGATATTGCACGCCGTTTAAGTTGCGAGACCGGTATAGCCAATATGCGGTTTCGGTTGGGGCGCCAAACCAAGAGAAGCGCAAACTCTTGCCAACTTCCGCTCGATAGTTGCCACACAACATCAGACTATTGACTTTGGTGTGATTGCCACGCGTGTAGAGGTATACGTCAACCTTATCATTATTGTCGTTATCGACATTGCTGTCGTCCAGACTATCGGCGCGAGTGGCGTAAATCACTTTGCTGGCGTTGGCATTCATGCTCGGGCGCATGCAATCCCAGTTCGCTTCTACGTCGCCTTGGCCTACGCTGACCCGTTCCAGAGTTCCATGTTGGCGATCGTAAAGATATATTTCGTCGACTTGGTTTTTATCACTGGCGCTCCAATTCCGGGCGCCGCTTTGAAATACCATAAAGCGGCCATCGCCAGAGAGAGTGGACTTTTGGCTTGGGTAAGTGGAAACCATATTCCCTGCACCCCGGCTCACAAATTCAATGCTGTTGCTTTCTCGATCGTACAAGTAGATATCACTAACGCTGTTGGTGTCGCTGCTGTGCAAATTCTTGGCGTAGCTGGTAAATGAAACCCACTTACCATCGGCAGAAATACTGGGGTCCACGCTTTGATCATCGGCTTGGCTACCACTTTCGGATAGGCTAATGCGCTTGGTTTTGCGGTAAAGGCGATCGTGCAAAAAGATGTCTTTGCTGCTATTTGAATCCTCCACAACCAAGTTGGAGGCATGACTACAGAAGGCAATGATCCGGCCATCAGCAGACATGGATGCGCTTTCGCTATATGAGTTTGCCTCAACTCCGTTGCTATCTATGCTTATTCGATCCATGCTGTCTAGCCAGCGATCGTAAACAAACACATCGGCGTTCCAATTGCCGTCACCTTGCACTAGGTCATTGGCGCGGCTTACAAAACAGACGTAGTGACCATCGGCTGAAATCACTGGTGACCAACTTCGACCGTTGCCGGTGCGCCCAAACATGCCGACGCTAATGCATTCAGTTTGACCGCTTTGACGATCATGCACAAACACGTCTTCGGCAAAGTTTTGATCATTGCCGATAAAATAGTCAGCGTAACTTTGGAAGGCTATGAAACGTCCGTCGCCGGAAATGCTGGGCGCCGTACTCGCCATACTTCCTTCTACACCGCTGGAGTTGGGACTAATTCGAACCGTTAAGTCTTGTGCCAAATCGCGCACAAAAACATCAGCGTGACTGTTGAAATCAAGAGCAACCATGTTGGTTGCAAAACTATCAAAAGCCAAAAATCGGCCGTCGGCGGAAAACGACGAAGCGCAAATGTCGCTGTTATCGTTCCCTTCAGTTCCCATTTCGCCTAGGCTTACCCTGACAGCATTTTGGGCATAGGATGTTGAACTTAAGATCAGTAGTAATGAAATGATTGGGTGGGCATAACGCATATTTCTAATGGGAAATTTGCATGCCATAAGAACCGAATCTATGGGCAGTGATTCTTAGTTATCGCTTAAACGAAAACTAACAACTTTATAAGTGTGCTAAAAATTCCAACTCAGCATCGCTATAGGTTCCGATATTGGAACCAAACTTTTTGTTCAATGTAACAGCCAATGCGTTGGCGATATAAGCGTTCATCACCGCAGTTGGGTGCACGTCATCAGCGTGCATGAAAGCGTATTGACCATGCACGGGTGGGCCTTGAATCGTCGTGCCATTTAAAGTTGGAGGATTTTGAACCACCAAATGATGCAGTTCATAAAAATCCAGAACAGCAACCCGCGGATGATTGTGGTAAGAACGGATACGCCGGTTTGCGCGCTCAATGTGGGCGCGAAGATTGGCCCGTTGCGTGGCTGTGAAGTGCCAGCGACTCGGCACCATCGTGATATCGGGTACGGTCCAAAGTATGATTTCGGTGCTAGGGCGACGCAGCCCTAAATAAGTCACCGTGTTGTGAATGCGAGCCAACAAATCGTCGACCACAGCATCCGCTTTGGCATTAGTGCCAGGTGGATTTGCGCCGCAAATATAGTCGTTCGAGAAAAAATCATTGCCGCCAATTTCTACATTGAAGCAAGTGCCCGACGGTGCAAAACCCAATAATTCGGCGAGTTCATAGGTCGTAATTTGCGCCCACAGGTGCTGAGAACGTGAGCCGGCGATGGCGTAACGGTTGAGCGTTGCATTAGCACCCTTGCCCTTTTCCCACATCGCTTCGAAGGGGTCCATGCCATACATGTCTTGCGGCAAAAAGTTGACCAGACCCAATATGTCGTTATGGGTCAAGCTATCGCCGAAACAAATGCTGTGTTGGAGGTTTAGCTGCTGGGCGGATAACGGCGCCAGCAAAGCTGCAGCCGCCACCAGGGGGAGGAATTTGGTCAGGTAGCCTTTCACTTTATTAGACTAACATCTCAGCCATGGTCAACCGCAAAAGCCCTTCGCAACGGATCGGTTTGATCCTGGGGCCACTACTGTTTATTGCGGTTAGTTTAATGGATTTGCAACCAAGCAATCCAGCCGCCACGCGCATGGCAGCCGTCGCCCTACTCATGGCAACGTGGTGGATTACCGAAGCCATACCCCTATTCGCCACCGCTCTATTGCCGCTGATTCTTTACCCACTGTTAGGCATCGCTAAGGGTGGCGCGACCGCGCCGATTTACTTCAACAGCACCATCGTTTTGTTTTTGGGCGGATTCATGATCGCTTTGACGATGGAGCGCTGGAATCTGCACCGTCGGATCGCGTTGATGATCATTCAACGCGTCGGTGGTGGGCCAGCGCGATTGACACTTGGTTTTATGGTCGCCGCGGCGTTTTTGTCGATGTGGATTTCGAATACCGCCACCGCAATCATGATGGTGCCGATCGGCTTAGCGATCATTATGGAGCTAGAAAAAACTTTTGGTGAAAAGGCTACGCATCCATTTTCCGTCGGAGTCATGCTAGCCATTGGTTATGCATGCTCGGTCGGCGGCTTGGTCACCCTGGTTGGCACCCCGCCAAATTTATCGTTCATCCGCATCTATCAAATCACCTTCCCCGACGCCGAAGCCATTTCCTTTGGCCAGTGGATGCTGCTCGGTTTACCAATTTCTGTCGTGCTCTTGCTGTCGGCGTGGCTGCTGATCACCAAGGTCTTTTTCCGCGTGCCAAAGCACATCACGATTGACCCCAACGTGGTGCGTAAACAGGTTCGCGATTTAGGCAAAATCAGCTACGAAGAGATCATGGTGCTGGCGGTGTTCATTAGCACCGCCGTGTTGTGGACTTTTCGCGTCCCAATCTCGTTGGGCGGTTTCACCATCCCAGGTTGGTCGGCGCTGCTCCCCCACGCCGATCTTTTGGACGACGGCACGGTGGCGATATTGATGGCGTCGTTGTTGTTTTTGATTCCAAGCCGGTCGCCGCAGAGCACCTCGCCGACGTTGGCAGGGCCCGAAATCATCCCGCGCTTGCCATGGAACATAGTGCTTTTGTTCGGCGGCGGTTTTGCCTTGGCTTTTGGCTTTCAAGAAACCGGATTGGCAGAGTACATCGGCAATCAATTTGCAGGCTTGGCGGGCGTTTCTCCAGTGTTGCTGATCTTGGCGATTTGCTTGTCACTCACGTTCTTAACCGAACTGACTTCAAATACCGCCACCACCGAAATGATTTTGCCGATCCTGGCGTCGGTGGCAGTGGCCGCTGAAATTCACCCGCTGATGTTGATGGTGCCTGCCACTCTCAGCGCGTCCTGCGCCTTTATGATGCCGGTCGCCACGCCACCCAATGCGATCATTTTCGGCAGCAATCGCGTCCGCATTCCCGAAATGGCGCGAGTCGGGTTTGTACTCAACATCCTCGGCGTGCTAACGATTACTGCCGTGTTCATGTTGATCGGCCCCAGGGTCCTAAACATCGCCTAGCGGCGGAGAACTAAGCCTTCCGCTTGCGACGGGTCGGCCCGCTAAGAATCCGTGCGCTGACGCGGAGGATATTTTTCTAGCAGCTCCGCCGGGCGTATCGGGCGTGGTTGGAGATTGCCGCCGCAGTTCGGGCAAACGCCATTTAGCTTGGTGCTGACGCAATCCGCGCAAAAAGTGCACTCAAAGCTACAGATCCGCGCCTGGTCGGAATCTGGCAGTAGGTCGACGTCGCAATTTTCGCAGTTGGAGCGCAGCTCGAGCATGGCCTACAGTAGCAAGTATTGGAGTACAATTTGCAGATGCCGCCCACCCAGGACCCTGTCGAAAATCAGCCCAACATTGAGTTGTTGGCTCCCGCGGGCTGCTACCCGTCGTTGCACGCAGCCATCGAAAACGGCGCCGACGCGGTGTATTTCGGCCTCGCCCAACTCAACATGCGGGCGCGGGCGCGGCGTAGTTTTGGCCCGAATGACCTGGCCGAAATCTGCCGCATCACTCGCGACGCTGGCGTCAAAACCAACATGGCGCTGAATACGCTGCTTTACGAGCACGACCTCCGTCTGTGCCGCAGCATGTTGGAAGAAGCGGCCGAAAACAAGGTCGACGCGGTGATCTTGTCGGACATGGCCGCCGTCACCATGGCCAATGAAATGGGCTTGGACGTGCATTTGTCCACCCAGCTTTCGATTTCTAATTCTGAGTCGATTCGTTTTTATGCTCCCTATTGCAGCCGCATCGTATTGGCTCGAGAGTTGAGCTTGAAGATGATCGAAACCGTGCATCAGCAAATCCAGGCACAGGCCATCCGCGGAAAAAGCGGCAAGTTGATTGAGTTGGAAGCATTCGCCCACGGCGCGCTGTGCATTGCGGTTTCGGGGCGCTGCAGCATGTCGCTTTATACATCGAATGCATCAGCCAACCGCGGCGCATGCGAGCAAAATTGCCGCAAAGAATACATAGTAAAAGATGTGGATAGTGGCCAAGAACTGTTGATCGACAATAACTTGGTGATGTCGCCGAACGACATTTTGACGATAGGATTTTTGGATCAAATGGTCAACGCCGGCATTCAAGTATTCAAAATTGAAGGACGTGGTCGTGCGCCGGAATACGTAGCGGCGGTGACGTCGGCTTATCGACGGGCTTTGGACGCGATCAAAGATGGCAGCTTCACCCGCGAGTACGCGGAAAGCATGATTCCCGATTTAGAAAAGGTATACAACCGTGGTTTTTCTTCAGGGTATTACCTCGGACAGAAACAGGGCTGGTCGCAGCATTCGGGCAATAAGGCCACACGCCGCAAAGAGATGGTCGGACGTATCGCCAACTTCTTTCAAAAGGCTAGCGTGGTGCATGTCAAATCCAGCGCGGTTGATTTTTCAGTCGATGATGAATATGTGATCATCGGCACCTCTACCGGCGCTGAAAATGGCGTGGTCGGTGATCTTTTCCAAATCGACGGCGAGGTCAGTAACAAAGTCACCACCGTCAAAAAGGGCAACGGTTTCACCTTGAAGCATGACGGCGCAGCGCGGCGCGGCGATTACCTTTACCGCATGACACCAGTAGCCGCGAAAGTTTAAAACATCTGGCTTCTGTCAACCAACGCCATTCATGCCCAAGCCAGCTCACGTCGTCATTCGCCATAAGGCGGTGGAATGCATAGGCTGCTGCGCCTGCGCTGAGGTGATTCCGCATATTTTTGAGATGGATGGCGATGGTATGGCGGTGCTGATTGGTGGAATTAAAAATGGCGTCTATTTGGCTGCAGAGGTCCCAGATATGGACTTATTGGACATTCAGAAAGCTGTCGACGACTGCCCGGTAAATATCATCCGCGTCGATCGCAGCTAAGCAACTCGGCCACTTTTCTCCCCCATTCAGTTTGCGTTAAGCTCCATTCAGGCGCACTTCAGCATTTGTTTCTTAGTTTAGGGTTCATCGGATGACCTTCCGAAAACCCTGTGCTCAGGAGACAAAAATGAAACTGAATCAATTGTTAATCATTTCGCTAGTCGGCATCAGCTGCAGCGGATTTGCCCAAGCGGTGCAAGTCGGACCTTCCACTCACGATCTGTGGGCTTCGCGACCACCATGTGATGCCCAAGCGGAAGCTCAACGACGTTCTGATCTACAAGGCGCCGAAGCCGATTTTTACAACAGCGTCGCGTCGGCGTTGAATGAAGAGTGGAATGAAATGATCGACGGCTTCCGCGAAGCTTGGGCGGAGCGGAAAGAAGCTTTGGAGTTGGTGGAAGATCAATATGAAGCTCGCTTGCAAGTTTGCGCCGCATTGGGCCATGGCAAGTACGCTCCCGATCTGAACCCGGCGGAATTTTCGTCGACCATGACGAACAACTTTCTTCCTTTCCCCGTCGGCCAAACCATGGTTTATGAAAAACTTACGGCTGAGGGTTTGGAACGAGTGGAAGTCAGCGTGCTCAATGAAACCCGCATGGTGGACGGAATTGAATGCCGCTCGGTCCAAGATTTAGCCTTGCTCGACGGCGAACTTATTGAATCCACCATCGACTGGTACGCTGAGCATCAAGACGGCAGTGTTTGGTACATGGGCGAAATCGCGCTCAACTACGACGAAGAAGGCTTCCTCGCCGACGTCGACGGCTCATGGCGCACCGGCGTAGATGGCGCTCAACCTGGTTACATCATGAGGGCCGCCCCTGCCGTGGGGGACTTTTACCGTCAAGAGTTCTTGATTGGCGAAGCCGAAGACATCGGCCGCGTGATTTCGTTAAACGAAACCGTAGTCACTCCTTACGGAACCTTCACAAATTGTCTGCAAACCGAAGACGGCTCGCCCATTGAGCCGGACTCGCACGAGATGAAGTACTACGCACCTGGCATAGGCTTGGTCCTTGAGGTTGATCCGGAATCTGGGGAGCGTCTGGAGTTGGTAGACATACTCCCATAACTCAAATCTTTGCGGATTTAGCCTTTCCTGGCCTCGCCGGGAAAGGCTTTTTGCGAAACCACTATCATTAAAAAACTTCCTTAAGTTTGGGTTAAGGTTTGTGTGTTAAGTTGGACTAACCTGCGGAAAACTAAAGTCCTCCTTGCCAGACCCATGACGAATTCTCGCCTTTTTTCCCTCATTCTTGCCGTCTTTCCCTCGCTTTTGATGTCGGCTGCGGCGTATGCCCAAAGCGATCAAGCTGTCGCAAAAGCGATCCGCCAAGCGGCCCGGCTTGAAGTGCAAGCCGACTTCTGGATGAACGTTGCGACAACGCTTTCAAACCCTGGTGGCAATCTGCGCGAGCAACTAAGCGAGGCCTGGGACGAGCGCAATGCCGGGTTGATCATGGCGGACCGCCAATTTCAATCGCGGCTGCTTTACGAGCAGCGTTTGGACGAAAAGTTCTATCGGCCCAAAATTGTCGCGTCGCAGTTTTCGGCGTTAGTCGACAACCCCTACCTGCCGCAGGTGCCGGGACGGACTCTGGTTTATGAACGACAAATGCAAGACGGGGTAGAGCGCATCGAAATTTCCGCGTTGCACGGTTCGGTGATGGTGAATGGAATTGAATGCCAACCGGTGCGCGAATACGAAACCATCGACGGCGTTTTGGTGGAGGACACCCAGAATTGGATGGCACAACACGTTAGCGGGGACGTTTGGTATTTTGGCGAGGTGGCGCAAGCCTTCGAAGGTGGATTTTTGGAGAGCTTGGATGGTTCTTGGCGTTACGGATGTGACGACGCCCAACCAGGTTTGTTGATGCTGCGCGAAAATTTCATTGGCGAGGCATATCGCCAAGAATACGCGCTAAATGTTGCCGAAGACATCGCCGAAATTTTGGCGACAGGGATTACCGTGACCACACCAGTCGGCACTTTCCATGACTGCATTAAGGTGTTGGAGGTGACTCCTATCGACCCGGACGACGTCGTGCAAAAAATTTATGCCCCTGGCGTCGGCATGGTCCTGGAAGTTGACCTAACCACTGGCGAACGTTCGGAGTTGATTGAAATTCGCAACTAGCGGCACATTCCACTGCAAGTAAATCGAAACTGATTTTCAAAAATCCATGACTCGCCTGCTACTAGTCGAAGATGAGGAGCGACTTGCACGCTCACTGGTCATTGGTCTGCGCGACGAAGACTACGTTGTGGATCACGCCCGCGACGGTGAAGAAGGTATGTGGTACGCCGAAGCCGGCCATCACGACGCAATTTTGCTCGACCTGCGCCTGCCGAAAATGGATGGTTTGGAATTGTGCAAGCACTTGCGCAGCAATGGTTCACTGATTCCCATCCTGATGCTCACCGCGTGCGACACCACGCAGGACATCATCACCGGCCTAGACCTAGGCGCCGACGACTACCTAACCAAACCTTTTGAGTTCACCGAGTTGCTCGCCCGCCTGCGCGCCATTTTGCGTCGCGGTACTACCAGTCGTTCGGCACGATTGTGTTTGGCCAACCTCGAGCTAGAAGCAAAAACTCGTCGTGTTTGGCGCGACGGCAAGGAAATCACGCTAAGCAACATGGAGTTCCGCGTGCTTGAGCACCTGATGCAGCACGCCGGAACCGTGCAAAGTAAAAACCGTATTTGCGCCGCAGTCTGGGACGACGACCTGGGTCCAGAATCCAACGTCTTGGAGGTGCTAATCTCCCACCTTCGACGCAAAATCGATCGTGATTTTGACGCCCCACTCCTCCATACCCGCCGCGGCGCAGGCTATTTGCTGGCGTCCATGGAATCGTGAAGCCACTTTCCATCCGCTCAAGTTTGATCCTGAGTTTCGTCGGCCTAACTAGTTTGTTACTGGTTGCTTTAAGCGCAATTTTTTATGGTTCCATTCATCAAGTGTTGCATTCTGGATTGGAAACCCGGCTCTCCACCACAGCCACCGGCATCGTCGCGATCAGTGATTGGGACGAACATGCCAAAACGGTTGAGTTTGAGCTTACCGACGAATGGAAAGCGCAACTCAAGGCCAGCCATCCAAATGGAAGTTTGGGTTTGTGGATTTGGCCTAGCAAGCAGTTAGTTTATTACTCTGGCCCGGAGCTGCTCAACCCGCTGCCCGATCCGATTGAATTTGCGGGCGTCGACTATTTCCAAGCACCGGCGGTTAGCTTTGAAACCGCCGACTTAGAGTCCGGCCAGCAACGTATTTGCACCATGCTGGCCTATTCGCCAGATAATCCGGAAGAACCGGAGAAGGTTCCATTTACGATATTGGTGCGAGTTTCAGAGGACCTCGCGCCAACCGACGCTCGCTTGGCCAAGGTCACGAATTTGGTTTTCATTCTGGCCTTCGCATCGTTGTTGGTAGTACTGATTTTGGCGGTTTTGTTGTCCCGACGGATCATCAAACCGCTGCATCAATTGGGGGTGGCGGCGTCGGCAGTGCGGGCTGGCCGGCCCACTCAAATCCCAAACCGCGGGGTCGGAGATGAAGTCGATCGTTTGGGCGACTTGCTTAAAGAAGCCTTTCATAGACTTGAGCAGGCGCTGAACCGCCAAACACGATTCACCTCCGACGCCGCCCACGAACTACGCAATCCGATTGCGGTAATTCAAAACGCTGCTGAAATTGCTTTGCGACGGGAACGCAGCGTCATCGAATATCAGGACTTTTTTCAAGATGTATTAACCACCTCGCGCCGCATGGGTCAGGTAGTGGAAGCGCTGTTGTTATTGGCTCGCCTCGACGCTGGCAAAGCAGAAGATAGCTTTAATGAAGTCGATTTGGTGCAAGTGGCGCAAGACTGCTTGTCGTCGTTCCCCAAGGCGAAAAACCGACTGCAAATCCACAGCGACGGGGCTACCTACATTCGCGGCGACGACGGCTTGCTGCGCGTTTTGATCAATAATTTGCTGTCCAACGCCCTACGCTATTCCGACGCCGAATCCAAAGTCACCATTGAAATTCAAAACAAGGAAGGCGTTTCCCTTTCGGTAGTCGACGAAGGCCCGGGCATCCCTGCCCACGCGGTGGATCGGGTATTCGATCGCTTTTACCGCGTAGAAAACGCCAACCCCGACGTACACGGGGCTGGCCTAGGTTTAGCATTGGTGGCCGAAGTCGCCAGCGTGCATTCAGTCGAGTCGGTGATTGACACCTCGTCGCGCGGCACGCGGATTACTGTCCGTTTTCCGGCAGACCAATAATCTCGCCGTCGGGGAAAAAGCCTTTCCAGCGTTTGCGCATCCACGGTGCAGGCGCATGAAGGCTGGCGGTTGCGTCGGCGTCGCGAAAATGCGGTGGCGCGCACCGCCTGCGGATCAAAAACCGCGACCACTTCTTGTTTGGCGACAGTCAACTGCATCACCGGTACGCGCTTCAACATGGTGAAACGCAGCAGACTCACGTCGCGACCTTGGCCGATGGACAAACCAAATTCGCTCATCCGCTCGCGCAGCGAAAACGTTCCCATAAAACCCGAAACCTTCTCCCCCACCAATGCCGACGTCATCGGATGGCGCGGGAACCTATCATTCCACGTTGTCACCTCACTCGGTAAAAATTTCAGGCGCTGACCTTTGCGAGGCCCCTTAATAGCCTCGCCAATAACATGCAGCCACAACGATTCGGACTGGCGGTCATCCACGATGGCCGTCTGGCAAAGCGGTCACCACGAAACCGTGATCGCCGCTTCAGTGAAGGGTTTGGTTTCGCTTTCAGATTGAGCAGAAAGTGCCGACGGCGTCAGAGTTGCCACTAGGGCTACACCGCACAGCCACAGCATGGAGGCTGGGAACAATTTGGGATCTCTACGGAAGAATGATTTCTGCAAATACCCGCAATTCAGCGCCCGCCACAGGCCTGCCCTCCGCCGAAATCGCCACCACACCGTGATTGGTTTGCATTGGATCCACGTCTAACACATCGATTGCCGGACGCGAGGGTTGAAACGCGTTAAATTCGGTCAAAACGTTCCAAGTACCGGTGCCAACCAATTGGTAGCCAATACGACGGTGGCCCAACGGTGGGTCGACTGCAATCACAGTGCCACGGGCATTTTTAAACTGGAAGCTGGTCGGCTCTTCTTCGTCGATGGTTGGGATTAAGGTAATCGCATGGTCCGAAATCACAGCATCAGAGGCGCCATCTGGGTAAACCACCGAATGCAAAAAAATCGTTGATTCCCAGGTCGCAATATTGCGTTCACCGAAAGCCATGCAGATATCTGAATTTGCCGCTGCTCTAAACAAATTAGGGCGACGTTGCCCATGCTCTGTGCTGGTACCAAAGATGGTTTGTGAGTTCAATGGGGTCATGACTCCCGCGGAATCCACACTCAGTCGCTGTACATAAATCAATCCTTCGTCCGGCGTGCCAGTTCCTACCCGGTCGCCCCTGGTGAAATCCTCATGCGCAATTACCACGTTGCCAAACTGGTCGAATACCACATCAGGAAGTACGCGACCGCCATCGAAAGTACTGGTATCGCTGAAGTCATCAAAATGCACATCAGCTCTAACAGTTTGAACCGGATGCACGGTTGGAGCCGCTGCGGCGGAAGCAAATTCAAACATGACCGCCCGCAGGTCAAAATCAAAAGCGTTGCTCATGCCTAATGGATAGGCTGCGGTGCGGCTGCAATAAGTCGCGATTACAGTTGGGCCGGCGCCTGGATTGTGGCCAAGGTCGACCATAGCCCCTGCGGTTCGGCAATCCACGTTCGGATCCAGCACATGGCCAATTCCGGCAGGATCTGCAAGATGCGGCATCATGTCGCCACCTGCGATTGGAATTTCTAGATAGACGCCCTCGATCCTCCCATTTGCAGTGAAGCTCTCTTCGAAGCGCTGCCAGGAAGCCACAAAATCAGTTCCGATGGCAACGACGTCCGGTTTCCGACAGCGATCGCCAGTAGGGTAAATCGGTACGCCGCCTGGCATCAGAGACGTTTCCGCTTCCCCGAGGGTATGGGTCGGATAAAGGTCCCAAGTGGTCAGCGAGGTGCGCCTAAAAAAAGCGGCCTCGACGCGGCGCTTTTTTGAGAGTGCGTGGCCCCGTGGATAAACGCTGGAAGACCAAACAATCATCACGTCGCCAGCATCATTTACTGCGATGGTGGCGTGGTCGGCTTGACCGTCAATAGGAGCGACGGTAGCTAATTCCACAACCTCATTCGCCGACGCTGAGACTTGACTCAGTGCTGGGTCAGTTAGGGCCATAACAGCCAAGGAGTAGGCGAGGGGGAGTAGACGCATGGGGGACTATGTGACGCTTTGTATCGTCATTTTGTTCCACTTTGCCTGAGGCGAATACAAATTTCTAAGCACATTATATTTTACTCCCAAATAAGACTCCGCAACGCGACTATTGCAGCCGCCTTAAACCACTACCCCACAACTAGTTATTTCGCTAGAGCGTAATCATCTGGAAGTAGATTCGCGAATAGGTATTACCTATCGGCACGCCCTCGCAAGTCAGTCCAACGATGGCCTTTCCCGGCCGCCATGGGTCATCGGCCATCACGTCCAATCCTGGACGCCATGGCGAATAGGGCCGAAATTCGGACAGTTCGACCCAATCTGACTCGCCGCGGGTTTGGGTCGACAGGCGCCGACTACCATTCCTGGGGTCAGCGCAAATGACTATGGACGAGTGATCCCGAAGCTGCATAGGCACCGGCAAGTCTTCCTCAATGCCGACGGTCATCACCGCACCTAAGTCGGTTAGGATGGCGTCGGAATTTGAGTCTTGGAAATCCACCAAATAGTGATAAACATCGGTTTCTTCCGACGGCACCAAACGCTCGCCAAAGGTCAGGCTGATCGCGGTATTGTCACCGGTCCGAATCATGTTGGGACGGCGTAGCGCCCAGTTTGGTGTGGCAGAATGAATCTCTTGTTCGTTAATTACTGGGAAGGTGCCGTTAGCACTAACTTCGAATCGCTTAATGCAAATCTTTCCTTCACCATCGGTGCCACCGGTACGCACAGCTAGTCGATAGTCTTCGTAGGCCAGTACTAAATTGCCAAACTTATCAAACACGATGTCTGGCAGCACCCGACCACCGACAGGATCGCCGGGAAAAAAGTCGTCAAAAGCAACGTCAGCGGCCAACACTTGCACATGCTTCACATTTGGCTGCTGGTTTAGCGAATTGAACTTAAACGCAATGGCGCGAATTTCAAAATCGTAAGCAGTTCCAGAATGCGTTGCTTGAGCATCGGTCCGCGAGCAATATGCAGCAATCACGGTGTCATTGCCGGAGCCCTTCCGGTGAGCTAGGTCAACCATGGTGCCAGCGGTTCTAGGATCAATCGCTGCATCAAGCAAATAGCCGATGCCCGCTTGGTGCGCTAGTCCCAACTCCGCTTTGCCGTCATCGCCGACCAAAATTTGCGCACATTCCAAACGACCATTGGGCGAATTCCCATTCTCCAAACGCTGCCAGGCAACTACAAAATTCCTGCCGACGGCAACCACGTCGGGCTTGCGGCAGTTGTCACCATTGGCATACAAGGCGACTCCACCGGGCAGTAGCGTTGGATCTGCTTCACCTAAAGTGACGGTGGGATAAAGCACCCAATGATGAAGGTTTACCCGACGCAAATACGCGCCCTCGACCCGCCGCATGACCGCATCAGGATGCCCCTGCGGATAAATGCTGGAGGACCAAGTCACGAAGGCGTCGCCACGATCGTTTACGGCAATAGTGCTGTGGTCTGCCTTACCTAGAACCGGCGCCATCGAAGTGACCTCAACAACTTGGCGGCCACTAATTAGGATTTGTGATGATGCTGGCAGCGCAAATAGGAATAACGCCAACCAAGTGATGGGGAAAATTTTCATTAGGGGAGTGGTGGTGTGGAATGCAATAACTGCGACCAGTGGCGAGCAAAACCTTTCCAAGTCTTACAAACCGATACACGAGTCTAGCATTGACTCCCCAGGCGCAAGCCAAAAATTGGCTAATTCTGCCGCTTGGGCTTCTCAGGCGGTTTTGTGGGCTTTGTATCCCGCGTCAGGTAGCCCAAACGCTCCATATCTTCCTCGCTAGCCCCCATTGTGGAGGAAGTTCCGAAAGCGTTGACGTAATCCGCCCGGTGATACCAACCGTTTTCTTGCATCAATTGCAATAATGACCTGGCCCGTTGCAATTCAGGCTTGATCAGGTTGTTTTGCTCGATGGAATCTTGGCTAATCTGGTAAATCTCCATGTAATTCATGTCGATTTCCTCGGCCTCTTGATTGAGCACCGGAATGCCACCCTCTCTTTTCAACCAGGTTTCGTGGTCATTCGGGTTCACCTCCAGCCGCTCGATCACTTTCCATTCGCCGTCGGACAAGCCGCGCCAATGCCACGGCGGCCGCTCGTCGCCACCGCTCTCCATCGGGGCAATGCGGTGGGCCTCTTCCATATCCACTAGGTTTTCACCTTGGTAAGGCACGCTGGGTTCGTCGGGCGGCGAGACTCCGGCCAGATCCAATACGGTGGGATACAAATCCATCAACCGCACCTGCCAAGGCACACGTTGTGGAGTGAGTGACGGCCCCCATATCACCAAAGGTACGTTGACCAGCTCACTGTAAATGGATTGGCCATGGCCGAACCAGCCGTGCTCCATAAACTCTTCGCCGTGGTCACTTACCAATACAACCACGGTGTTTGGAAACTCCGCCTGAATCTTAATCAAGAAAGGGGCTAGGTAGTGATCAACGTAAGCGATTTCTTCGTCATAGATGGCGTTAATCCGCTCCAGCATTTCTGGGGTCACGTCGGCCGGATCCGCTTCGCCTTCCATGTAGTCACCGCAAATTATTCCGTCGAGCTGGAAGTCCAAACCGGTCTTATCGAACTTACCTTTAAACGGAGCAGGTGCTACATAGGGATAGTGTGGATCAAGGATGTGCAAATAAGCCGCAAAAGGACGCGAGCGATCCCAACTGTTATCAATCCATTCACGCACATCAGGCAACATGCGCTCGGCGCGTCCGCGGTCAAAACCCGCGTCATCATCCGTTGGATTTCTCTTTTCGGGATGATTGATGTAATCCACGAAGTAACCAGCGCCCTGATCAAAACCATGCGTCGGCAAGATGTTTGGGTTGTTCGACCACATCGCGGTATCCCAACCTTGGGCGCGCAGCACTTCAATCCAGGTCAAACGATCCGGCGGCAGGTCAACACCATGCACGTCTATGCCTGTCATAGGTTGGCTAACCGCCTGATGAGTTGACGGCATCAAACCAGTCAATTGAGTGCCGACCGACGGCTTGGTCCAGCCCGACGACGAAATCGCGTGCTCAAAAATCACGCCCTTCTCCACCAATTTATCTAACTGAGGAGTTACGTCGCGCTCATAACCCAACCAGCCGACGTGATCCGCCCGCCAAGTATCCACCATCACGTAAAGCACGTTTGGAGCCTGTTGCGGGGCGTCTGGCTGCGTTAGCGATGCGGCCATCCGCGGCAATCCCAGCGCCAAAAACGCCAATACCGCCACCGTCCAGGCGCGACTTGCAAGTCGGTTGCCCCAGCGCACTAGCCTCAAGCCGACGAAGGAATTACTGGCGAAGCGTTCGCCAATCAACGCAAGAATCAAAGTAAGGCCAGCACCAGCAAGAGCCTCTTTAATCTCCCAGGCGCGGCTCCATAAATCCAAACCTAGCCATTTGTAATCCAGACTGGCCCATTCTTGTGCGCCGTATTGCTGCCACGTCTTAATGGCGCAAATCACAAACATCGTGAAGCAAAAACCTGAGACTGCGGACAGCAGGCAGCGCGTGTAATTAGGTTGAGCAGGCATGACCAATGAAACTCCCATCCTTATTCTAAGAAATAGGGTCGCAAGCAGTAGCTTGCGACCCATGAGTTGAGCGAATGCTCGCTCAGTTTACATTGCGGGAGTTGATTACCAGCGGTCGTCGCCGCCGCCACCGTCGTATCCGCCACCACCTTCGTATCCGCCGCCACCGCGACTTCCGCCACGGCCGCCGCCGCCGCCACGATGACCACCGCCACCGCCGCCACGACCACCGCCGCCGCCACCGGCACCACGGTATCCGCCACCGCCACCGCCGCCGCCACCGCCGCCGCGGAATCCACCGCCGCCGCCGCCGCCGCCGCCAGTGCGAGGTTGACGCTCGCGAGCTTCATTTACAGTAAGAGGACGACCGTCCATCTCAACTCCGTTCAGAGCTTCGATTGCGGCCAGGGCTTCTTCATCGCTACTTAATTCAGCGAATGCGAACCCGCGGGGACGACCGGTTTCGCGGTCCATCACCATGTGTAAGTCCTTGACAGTGCGCCCACCCTCTGAAAGGGCGGCGTGGAGGGTTTCCTCAGTGGTATCCCAGCTGAGGTTCCCTATGTAGAGACGTGCTCCCATGAAAGATTCCTTATCCATTTGACTCAGAGCGCGACCTACCAGAAGTCGGAAGGAAAATGAAACGCAGCTCTACAGTCGATTCTGATCGCAAATTCTATCCGCAGATGGGAAGAAAGGGAAAGCTTTCCGGTTACGGAAAAATTCGGCCCGAAATCATGCCCGGTGCATCGCCTCCGAAAAGGTCCCCCCACCGCCGGGGAACGGATCGGAATTAGCGGCCCAGTGGGGTGGGGATCAGAGTACCCCGCCCCCGCCGAACCGAAGCCGTCGTCCAGATCGTAAGGCGGGAAACTAGCGATAATCATGCCTGTACGGCCACTGAGGACCGTTACACCGCCTCCGGGGCCCGCAAAATGATAAATGTTGTAGTCCCATTCGCCCGGATGGCCGATCACATAATCTGGATAACCGTCGCCGTCGACGTCGCCAGCAGCTGCCAATTCATGGCCAACGCCGCTCTTGGTAGGATTCAATTGGCCTTGGTATGAGCGCAAAATATTTCCGGTGGATGCGGTCACCAAATAGGCAGTATCGGTGCATGGTTCGCCAATCAGGACTTCCGGACGTGAATCCAAATTGACATCGCCGACGCCAACGACCTTCCATCCATAGCGCGAATTGGTCACCGCACCCATCTTGCTGTAGATCAAAGTGCCGTCTAAACCGGAGTGAAAGTAGACGCCGCCCCTTTGCTCATCGTGATAGGGGGCACCGATGGCCAAATCGGGCACATTGTCGCCGTTGATGTCCTCAATAGCACAAAGGCTGTAGCCGAACTGGGATTTTGCTTCAGGGCCTCTGATTTGGCGCAAAAATGCCCCGGTAGCACCTGAAAACACCCCAACTACGCCGCGTTTGTCGCGCTCATGGGGGGCGCCAATAGCCAAATCGGGAACCCCATCGCCATCCATATCCGGCAAAGCTGCGACGCCGCGACCGAAATGGCCTTCTTGTTCGCGACCGGGAATGAAATGGATCAAATCGCCGGTTAGGCCGGACCAAACGTAAACTGCCCCCCGCCGCAGGCCATTTACGGTCTCGTTGCGCGCCGAACCCATGTAATCGCGGTAGCCGTCGCCGTCCAAATCGCCGCAAGTCATGGCGGTTTCACCCAGCCGCGCTTGGTTGCCATAACCATCATGGCGACGGATCGGATTGTGCGTGTAGCCGTCAAATAGGAAAACGGAACCGCTATTTACGTCTCGTAGGTCGGTGCAAAACGAGCCACATCCAAACTCCGGAACGCCGTCGCCGGTGATGTCGTCGATAAAGAAGACTTGCATGCCGAGGCCGTCCCAATGTTCGGCGCCGGAGAGGTCAAAATCAAATTGGGGAGCTAGGGCTACCGAAAGAAGTGCAGCAATCATGGGGAGATTTTCTGAGGGGGATTCTAAATCATAGTACCCGATTCAATGTATCCAAGAGGCTGATTATTTGTTCTCGTTTCCTGAAACCCTCACCGTTCAGCCCAGCAATACCGCGCTCTTTACCTGGGCGAAAACGGAACAACCGGGTGCCAATTCCAATTCTGCCGCCGATTTCTGGGTCACTCGTGCCAGCGCCGGCACGCCGCCGACGTTTAAGCGCACCGTCACCTGCGAATCCCCTTCCGCCATCATTTCGGCGACGCTGGCGGCAAAGATATTTTGAATGCTGGTGCTGGATTGGCGCTGCAAAGTCAGGCTGATGTCGCGCGCGGCGATGCGCACCCGAACCGGCTGGTGCAATTGCAAAGACATGCCCGGCACCGTCAGTTCGCCGCCGTCGAACTGCAGATGGGTCAGGTGATAAGTTTGGTCAAAGCCGACCACTTTGGCGTTAAATATCGTCGCGGCGTCGGCAGAATGAGCGAGCGGCAGGTCCAAACGCGTCAACATTTCTTCGATGGGACCTGAATCGATCACGCCCTCGGTGCCGAAAAGAATCAGGTGATCTGCTAAGCGCGCGATCTCTTCTAGCGTGTGGCTGACGTAAAGAATAGGAATCTGCAATTCGTCATGCAACGTTTCCAGGTAGGGCAAAATCTCCTGTTTGCGCGCCTGGTCGAGCGCCGCCAATGGCTCATCCATCAACAACAGCCGCGGACTCACCGCCAACGCGCGTGCAATCGCGACGCGTTGTTTTTCGCCGCCCGACAAAGTGCCTGGGCTACGTTCCATCAGGTTTTGGATACCCAGCAAACTCACCGCTTTTTCTAGCGAAATGAAACGGGCCGACGTCGGTGTGCGCTTGACGCCGTATTCCAAATTGCGGCGCACGTTGAGGTGCGGGAACAAACTCGCCTCCTGGAATACAAAACCCAGTGGACGTTTATGCGGCGGCAGGAATTGCTGTTGATCCTGCCAAATTTCTGCGCCAAACTTGAAGTAGCCGTCGGTGTGGCGATCCAGCCCTGCAATCGCGCGCAAGAGCGATGATTTGCCGCAGCCCGATGGCCCGAATAACGCAGTCACGCCGCGCGCTGGAATTTTGAGATCGGCGTGCAGGTTAAAACCACCCTGGCGGATATGAAAACGCGCTTGCATGTTCATAGTTTCACTACCCGGAACTTGCGGTTCAGGCCGTAAACCAGCACCAGCAGGCAAAACGACATGACCAGCAATCCGGCTGACAGCCAATGCGCGTTAGCATATTCCATGCCTTCGACGTGGTCGTAAATGGCGATGGATACGACTTGGGTTTTGCCGGGGATGTTGCCGCCGATCATCAGCACCACACCAAATTCACCAATGGTGTGGGCGAATCCAAGCACGATTGCGGTCAGAAAACCGGGAGCGGCCAGCGGTACCGCCACACTGAAAAAGCGGTCCAGCGGCGACGCGCGCAGGGTGGAGGCCACTTCCAGCGGTTGACGTCCGACCGCGCTGAAGGCGTCTTGCAGCGGTTGCACCACAAAGGGTAGGGAATAAATAACCGAACCAAGGACTAGGCCGGTGAAGGTGAAGGCCAGTGGTTGGCCTCCCATAGCTTGCATCCATCCGCCGATGGGGCCGTTTGGGCCGAGCGCCATGAGTAAGTAAAAGCCGAGCACGGTGGGCGGCAGTACCAGCGGCATCGCCACCAGCGCTTCGACGACGAACTTGAAACGCCACTTACTGCGTGCCAGCCACCAGGCCAGCGGTGTGCCAATCACCAGCAAAGTCAGCGTAGTAATCGCCGCCAATTGCAAGGTGATGCCTAGCGCAGTGAGGTCCGCGTCGTTCATTGATCAGGCACGCCGTAGCCGTAGCTGATGATAATTTTACGACCTTGCACACTGCGCACAAAGGCCAGAAAATCGGCAGCGGCGACGTGATCGCTGAGTTGCACCGCTTGCTGTTCGATTGGGTCGTATAGTTCTAGCGCTGGCAGCCACCAGGATCCAGGCAGGCTCGCGCCTTGTGCCCGGCCATCCGTTTTGGCTTGGGCGAGGAGTTGCGCATAAGCCACCAGCCCCAACTCGGCGTTGCCACTTTGCACAAATTGAAAAGTCTGGCCGATGTTTTCGCCGCGCACCAGCCGCGCTTCCAATTGCTGCCACAGACCTAGTTTTTGCAACACCTGCTGCGCGGCCAAACCGTAAGGCGCCAGCTTGGGGTTGGCAATGGCGAAGTGATTGAAGTCGGACTGCAGCCACTGCTGGTCGGCAAGTTCGACGTCGGCTTGCGGCGTCCATAGAACTAACTGGCCTATTGCGTAGGTAAAACGCGAATGAGCCCGGCTTTGCTCTTCCAGAAGTGTTGGGCGCTGGACATCGGCGGCAAAAAATAGATCAAAAGGCGCCCCGTTCAAAATTTGCGCGTAGTGCTTGCCGGTCGAGCCGGCGCTGAGCACCACCTCGTGCGTCGATTGGGAAGTATATGCCTCCACCAATGCTTTCATCGTCGGCACAAAATTACTCGCGACTGCAATTTGCAAGGGCGCAATTTCTGTCTCCGCCTCTCCTTCGGCCGACGGCTTCCCGCATGCTAAAAGCAGGAGTGCAATTGGCAAAATCCGAGCGAGGGCGGGCGGCCGGGTCATGTTTGTGGGCTGGCCAAAAACGCAAACGCAAGCCGCCGATCCTGGATGAAGACGCTACTAAGGGTGATTTTCATGGACTAGCGTGGGAGCTGGCAGGTGTTGCGGAGGTCGCCGCAGGTCCGGCGATTGTAGTGATTGCATTCATAGAGCAAAAATGCTGTCAGAAGGAGCCTGAGTAGCCGTTTTCTAAGTGCCCCTTAGTCCTCAGATTGTTAACAAAATGCACCATCTCATTCATAAAGCCATTTGTTTGGCAATACTTACGGCGCCCGCCACGGGTCAACTCATGGGCGAAACCATTACCGCCCAATGGCACTACCCCGACTTTGGCACTGTGCTCGAAAGCCATGACGTGGTGGTTTCTGCGGGTGTCGAACTGCCGGCAGGCTCCATTTTCAACGACTCCAAGTTCGACATCGATATTGGCGACGACTGGGTGGAATTTCGGTTCAATGCGACGTCCAACTGGAGCAACACTAATTTCAACGGCTGGGTTTTTAAGGACACCGCCGGAACTATTGGCGCTTTTTCGAACTACTACATCGAATCGGCAAGTGCGGGCATTACCAACATGGGTTCGATCGTTCTAGGCTGGTCGGCCGATGAATTCTGGGCCGACTTCGGCAATATGCAAGTTGCTGGTGGCGGCGAGTTCATCCGCTTGAAGGTTGAGACTGCCGGCTTCCACCTCAGCGTCAGCAATTTCATTGCTGGTCAAACGGCGACGATCCATGCCAACGGCGCCACCGACGGCGGTCAAGTCGGGATTGCTTATTCCTTGGCTGGCCCAGGTCCGGCAACCGTGAATACCGGGATCTGTGGTTTGATTTCGGTCGACCTGAGTTACCCGATCAAATTGTTGGGCTTTTACACTGCGAGCGGCGGAAGTGTCGACGTCGGTGTAAACATACCGGCGGGTGGTCAGGGCCATACGGTTTGGTTGCAAGCCATGGACGTTTCAACTTGTGAGCTAAGCAACCCGCTCGCTGAAACCATCCTCTAGGAAACCAACTCATTCCGTACGCCTCCTTGATGGCTAAGTGTGTTTAGCGGGCATGCTCGTCTGTCAGGGCGCGACCGGATTTTGGTGGTCCCCCAGTTCTTCACAAAGGGG
>JACNIZ010000253.1 GCA_014382805.1 Planctomycetota bacterium | reverse complement strand
CCAGCGTCAATTTGAATGCTGCGCACGGTGATTTCGAAGCCGGTCGGTCTGCCGTAGCGCTTGGCGTCATCGGAAAGAGAACCGGGCACTTTGGCGATGCAAATCGGCAGGTCAGAATAACCTAACTCGACCGCGCGCGCGATTTGGCGTTTGGCAACCGCAGTAAAGTTCACATGCTCGGCACCATAAATGGTGTGGGTTACCGCTTCGATTTTGTCCTCGATGCTTTGTTCGAGTTCATAAACCGGCTTGTAGGGCGTGGCTTCACAGTCCGCCACTTTGATGACCGCTTTGGCCAACTCAATCGCTCCGGCTCCGCCCTCTTGGTGGTGGTTACTGACTGCAAACTCAACCCCCAGTTCCGCACAATGCTTTCGCACGACGTCAATCTCTGCGTCGGAATCGGTGGCGAAGCGGTTCAGCGCTACTACACAGGGTTTGTTAAAAAAGCGCACATTTTCAACGTGTTTATCCAAGTTGGGCAAACCAGTGGCGACGGCTTCAGGATTGGAATGAGTGAGCCGATTTTTGGCAATGCCGCCGTGCATTTTCAGTGCCCGGATGGTGGCTACCAAAACAATGCCGTTCGGGTTTAAACCGGCGCTGCGACATTTGATATCAATGAATTTCTCCGCGCCTAAGTCGGCGCCAAAGCCGGCTTCAGTGATCGTCCACTCGGCGTAATGCATTGCCATACGGGTGGCAGTCACGGAGTTGCAACCATGCGCAATGTTGGCGAAGGGACCGCCGTGTACAAAAGCTGGCGTGCCTTCAAAAGCCTGCACCAAATTCGGATTCATTGCGTCGCGTAGTAAAGCCATCATCGCCCCGATGCCGCCAATTTGACGCGCGTAAATCGGCATGCTGTCATAAGTAAATCCAATCACCGTGCGCTCCAAACGTTCGCGCAAATCGGCTTCATCATTGGACAGGCACAAAATCGCCATGATTTCCGACGCCGCGGTAATGTCAAAGCCAGCTTCTTTCGGAATGCCTGAACCAGGGCCGCCCAAGCCGGTCACCATGTGGCGTAGGCTGCGGTCATTCATATCCATGACTCGGCGCCATGTCACTCGGCGCGGATCAATGTTCAATTCATTGCCAAAATGCAGATGGTTGTCGACCATCGCCGCCAACAAATTATTCGCCGACGTAATCGCATGAAAATCACCCGTGAAGTGCAAATTAATGCGATCCATCGGCATGATTTGGCTGTGTCCGCCCCCGCAAGCGCCGCCTTTGACGCCCATGCACGGGCCCAAGCTGGGTTCGCGCAGCGCCATGCAGACCGACTCGCCGAGCTGGGTGAAAGCTTGGCCCAAGCCAATTGTAGTCGTAGTTTTGCCCTCTCCAGCGGGCGTCGGCGTAATCGCTGAAACTAGGATTAAACGCTGTTTTTCATGCTTGCGAGGCCGCCTGAGACCATCGCGGTGCACTTTGGCGATGTCGCGGCCATAGGGCAGCAAGTCATCTTCGTGTACACCCAATGGACTCGCAATTTCCTGGATGGGGCGGGAGCTGTACTGGCGGGCAATTTCGACGTCGGTGGGCATGATTGGAGGCGGGTTGGAGGAATCAGAGGCCATGTTGTAGGAAAATCCTGGAGCAGTGATAAGGATTTTTGATTTGCGCTGTGGCAAGCCGGATCTATGGTTTGGGCATGGAGCCACTCCTCATCGTCGGGATTATCGCGCTGATTGCCGTCATCGGCGTGCTGGCTTATAAGGCTGAGCAAAAGCGTCGGGCGGCGTTTCGAGCTTGGGCAGGGGCAAATGGGTGGAGTTATTCTCACCAGCGCAATCGCGACATTTATCATCAATTTCGCTTCTTGGATCGACTCAATAAGGGTTCCAACCGCTATGCCTATCATGTGGTGCGTGGCCAATGGGAGGGGTGCGACGCGATTGGCTTCACTTTCCATTACGAAACCTACAGCACCGACAGCAAGGGCAATCGCACCACCCACCATCATCATTTTGGTGTGGTGGCCATTGAAATTGAGAAGTCGTTCCCTGAAATGCGCTTACAGCCTGAAGGATGGCTGAATCGAATTGGCCACGCAATGGGTATGCAGGACATCGACTTCGAATCCGTTGAGTTTTCCAAAGCCTTTGAGGTCAAAGCCGACGACAAGAAGTTCGCCTTTGATTTTTGCCATACAGGGATGATGGAGTACCTGCTAGAAAACCGACGTACCTCGCTCGAGGTAGACGGAGCATACCTAGCTTTGTATGATCACAACCGGCTTGAACCCGCCGAAATTGAGCCTTATTTGAACCACTTAATCAACATACGGCAGTTGATGCCAGAGTTCCTGTTTCGAGACTAATCATGACACCCATCTACGTAATACTTGGAGTAGCCCTGCTGGGCGCGGTGATTTTCATCGGCCTTTACAACAGCTTGGTGTCCATTCGTAACCAATGCGATGAGGCATGGTCCAACGTCGACACCGAGCTGAAACGGCGTTACGACTTGATTCCCAATTTGGTCAATACGGTCAAGGGTTACGCCAAGCATGAACGTGAACTGCTGGAGCAGGTGGTTGAGATGCGCGAGCAGGCGGCCGGTAATCATGGTTCGCTGGCGTCGCAGGCGCAGGATGAAATGCGCCTGCAGAAATCTTTGGGTCAATTGATGGTGCGTCTCGAGGCCTATCCAGATCTGAAGGCTAGCGCCAACTTCGTCGAGCTTCAGGGCGAACTGGCCAATACCGAAAACCGCATCCAAGCGGCGCTGCGCTTCTTCAACGGCAACATTCGCGAAAATAACAACAAGGTGCAGCAGTTCCCATCGAACGTCATCGCCAACATGTTCAGCTTTGGCACCCGTGAATTCTTTGAACTGGATATCCCTGAGGCGCGCGAAGCCCTCAAAGTTGAGTTTTAGCTAGGCTAGGGCCGACGGCGCTTTTCCGCCTCCCCTGATCGGCCTCCTAGTTTTGGAACTCCTCCGCCGCCTAAACATCTACTTAAAGCAATCGACCAGCGTCTATATGGTGTTGGTTGCGACGGTGATCGGCTTGGTCGGTGGCCTTGGCGCGGTGGGCTTTCGATTGCTGATTCTGCAGTTCCAAAGGTGGATTTGGCAGCCCGAAGGCGAGATTAGCGACTCGGGAGGATTGTTGGAACGCATCCGCGAGTTGCCGGAATGGTGGGTGATTGGCGCGCCCGCTTTAGGCGGTTTGATGGTGGGCTGGATCGTGCACACTTTCGCGCGGGAGGCGCGTGGACACGGCGTGCCTGAGGTTATGGAGGCGGTGGCCTTGCATCACGGGCGCATCCGACCTCGTGTCGTTGCCGCCAAAGCCTTGGCTTCGAGTTTGTGCATCGCTTCGGGTGGTTCGGTCGGCCGGGAGGGGCCAATTGTTCAAATCGGATCCGCGATTGGATCTACTGTTGGGCAATTTTTACAGGTCAGTCCGCGCCGTTTGCGAACCCTGGTTGGTTGTGGCGCAGCGGCGGGCGTGGCGGCTACCTTTAATGCCCCAATTGCGGGTGCGCTGTTTGCTGTAGAGGTCATCCTGGGTGATTTCGGGGTGCCCCAATTTTCGCCCATCGTCATCGCGTCAGTGGTGGCGACGGTGGTTTCGCGTCACTTTTTGGGCGACTTGCCGGCGTTCGAAATCCCGCAGTATTCGCTAGAGCATCCGGCCGAGCTTTTTGCTTATGCCATTTTGGGGTTGTTGGCCGCGTTTGTAGCGATTGGCTTCACTAAGTCTTTGCATTTTTCGGAGGACCTCTTCGAAAAAATCAAAATGCCGGCACCATTCAAAACCGCGTTAGGTGGAGCCTTGGTAGGCGTAATTGCTTTGTGGGGGCCGGAAGTTATGGGCGTGGGCTACGAAGCGATGAACTTGGCTTTGACCGGCGGACCTGGCATCGGCTTGCTGCTTGGCTTGCTGGCGGCCAAGATTTTGGCGGTTTCACTTACCATTGGTAGTGGTGGCTCGGGCGGTGTATTTGCGCCTTCGCTGTTTTTGGGAGCGACTTTGGGTGGTGCAGTCGGCACGGTGGTAAATGTCTGGTTCCCAGGTACAGCTCCGGCCGGGGCATATGCGTTGGTGGGTATGGGCGCGGTGGTTTCAGCGGCGACACACGCGCCAATTACCGCAATTATGATTTTGTTTGAGTTGACGACGGACTATGAAATTATCTTACCGTTGATGATTTCATGCATAGTCGGCACCTTGGTGATGAGTCGTTTGCATGAGGATTCCATTTACACCATTAAGCTGCGGCGCCGCGGTGTGAATATCAAGGCCGGCCAGGACGTCGACTTGTTGCGCAAAGTCAAAGTTAGGGAAGTGATGCGCATGGACGTCGCCGTAGCCCTGCCAAACGATCCGTTTTTACCGTTGTTGCAGCGCCTATACCACAGTGGCGACGGCGCCATTTATGTGACGGATACCGAGCGGAGGTTGATCGGGGTCATCACTTTGGGCCACCTCAAGCCGGTATTGGAAGACATCAATATGGTGCAAGGTTTGTTGGTGGCCGAAGACGTCGCCGCAGTGGGTGGGCCGACCATTCAAGCAGACGAAACCTTGGACTTAGTTTTGCAACGGCTGGACCAGGGCTATCGCGACGAAATCCCGGTGCTAGAAAAGGGCCGTTTCCTAGGCGTTGTTCACTTGTCCGATGTATTAGAACGCTATCGCCGCGAAGTGTTCAAACATCAAATGGCGGGCACTTTGGCTAGCGGGCTATCGGCGGGTACAGAGGAGACGGTGGTGCATCGCGTCGGCGATTTTGTGTTAGCTGAGGTGGACGCGCCGGTGGAGTTGTTCGGGCGGACCCTGACCCAAATGAATTTCAGATCTAAGTTCGGCATGAACGTGCTGCTGGTGCGCAAAGATGCGGGTGGCTTAGCGACCACTTCGGGCGTTACCTTGGAACCAGAGCCTCCCGCTCAGGACTACTGCTTTCAACCTGGAGACCGTTTGGTTGTATTTGGCAAAGAGAAGTCAGTTAACCGCTTGCAATCGACTTAGGAGGCGGCTCCTTTCGAATCAACGAGTTTCCCTAACTCGTTTCTTTTCAAAAATTCAAAGGATTTAGGAGTAATGGCCTGAAAAGCTATTTCCTACCGCTACTGGGGATATTGCTGAGCGAAGGGCGGCATGAATGTAAAAAGACTGAAACATTGCCGCCTTCGGTCTGAAAAACGTGAATAATCTTTGAATCGGCTAGAAGGAACGTCTCAATAAGATACGATATGCTCAGCCGTCGATTGGCGGTCACACCGAAAGGTGCCATCTGAGGGGATGGAGTTGGCAGTCCTGGATATTCCAGGGCTGCCTTTTTTTGTGCCCGGCGTTATGCTCCCGCCCCATGTTCACGCTTGCCGACTTCGAGCTCTACCAACCCCGCTTTCAGTCCGATCCGGAATGGAATGGTCGTCGCTTAGATATCCGTAAGCGTTTGCAGGCATTGGGTGACGAGTTGAAAAAGCAGTTTGCCGACGTCGGGATCTTACTGGACCGGCGCGAGAGTTTGCATAACCCGCATGCCACCAATGGCAAAAAAGTGCGGCGCCAGCGCACCATGTTGTTCCGCGATAAGAAGGCCAAAAAGCAGCTGCAGTCGTTTTTGGGTCGCGAGCTTGGTAAGGATCTGGATAGTGCGGTCAACAACGTGCACTTTCAGATCGGGTTGGAGGAGCGTCAGGCTTATTGGGGGCTGCGTTTGGATCGCGGCGCTTGGTATGACCTCAATGTGCTGTTGAAACGCGCTGAGGAAGAGCCTGGGCGTCAACAGATTGTGGCTGCGTGTGCGGTTGCACCTGGATTTGAGTTATTGCTCGATGGTCGCGGCGCGCGCCCGTTCGAAACGCTGACGTCGCGGGATTGGCGCGATATCTGTGGCACGGTGCGGCCGGGCGAAACTAGTTTGGAGATCCGTCAACAAATGTCGGCCGACGTAGTCGCCCAGGCGGGAGAGGACTTCGATCAGGGAGTGATTTCCGACCTACTGCGACTGGCCGACTTCTTTCAATTGGCGTCGTGGTCGATGGATTCGCCGTCCGGCGCGTCATTATAAATTTGTCATGAACCGCTCAGGTTTTCGCTCGTTTTCTTGACTTCAAGCTCATGTTTCGTGCCCCCAAATTTTTGTTCGTAATCGCGGCTTGTCCGCTGCTGTTTTTGGACCCTAGCCTAGCTCAAAATGCAGCTGGACCAGGGTCGCCGCCGCAAAGCGAGGCCGAACAAGAACCGCAGCAGCCCACAGTTTTGCCGGAGGTTTTGGTGACGGCCAGCGGTGGCTTTGAGCAGCGGCTTGAAGACGTGCCCTTTGCCGCCAGTATTTTTGACGGCGCCGAATTGCGCATGCGGGCGAGGACCATGTCGGAAGCGTTGGCGTCGCAGCCTTCGGTGATGGTGCAAAAGACGTCTTATGGGCAGTCGTCTCCATACCTGCGCGGTTTGACGGGCTACCACAACGTGCTGTTGGTGGATGGGGTGCGCTTGAATCACAGCGCGATGCGTTCCGGGCCTAATCAGTACTGGAGCACGGTCGATCTTTATGGCATCGAGCGCTTGGAATTGCTGATGGGACCGCAGGGCGTGCTTTATGGATCGGATGCCGTTGGTGGGGTGGTTCAGGCCTTGGGGCCGAAAGCTGAGTTTTTAGATCCCGCCGAAGCTGGCGACGGCGATGGATTCCGCGCGGGCGGTGGTGTATACACGCGTTGGAGTTCGGCTGAAGATTCCTACACGCTGCGCTTTGAGGGTGAAATGCATAGTCGGGATTGGAGTTTTGACGTCGGCCAGACCTTGCAGGGATTTGGCGATTTGCGTGGCGGCAAGGACGTCGGCACGCAGAAGAATACCGGTTATGACCATCAGGGCACGGATTTACGTTTGGCGCATCGGCTGGCGGATGAGGTGATTTTGAGTTTGGGTGTGCAGCACGACAAAATGGAGGATGTGCCGCGCACGCATAAGACGGTGGACGGTTTGGATTGGCATGGTTTGAAGCCGGGCTCTGAAATTTACCGCCTGCATGATCAAACGCGCGATTTGTATTACTTGCGCGGTGAGTGGGAAAACGGCGGCGGTTGGGCAGATGCGGCGCAGATTACTTTGAGTTTGCATCGCCATGAGGAGACGCGCGATCGCATGAAGGGCGATGCGGCCGGTTTGCCGGATGGCGGCGATTATCAGGGTTTTAACTTGGATGATTTGGGTTTGACCGCTCGCTTTGAGGCTAATGGTGCTTGGGATGATCGTTGGTCCTATGGTTTTGAAATTCATCGCGAAAGTGCCGATTCGTTCAAGCGCAAATATGACGCGAGTGGTGCTTATACCAGCACTTCGTTGCAGGGCCCGATTGCTGCCGACGCCACTTACACCACGCTTGCTGCTTATGTGCAGGATGAAATTTTTGTTGGCGATCACTGGAGTGTGATTCCGGGATTGCGCGTCAGCCGCATCGACGTTGACGTGGATCGCGTCGAAGATCCAATCACCGGCTTGCCGACCGCGTTCAGTCGCGATTGGAATAGTGCGGTGGGCAGTTTGCGCACCTTATGGCGTCGCGATGAATGTTTGATGGCTTATGCCGGATTGTCGCAGGGTTTTCGCGCACCGAGTTTGTATGACCTGACTTCGTTAGACGAAACTAGTGTGGTGGAAACGCCGGATTTTGATTTGGATCCGGAGCACTTCATGCAGTTTGAGGTCGGTGGTCGCGGGCGCAGCGGTGGCTGGCATTGGAGCACGTCGGCTTATCAAACTTGGATTGATGACATGATTGTTCGGTCGCCGGAAAATGCGACCGGTGGTGATGTCATCAAGCACAACGGCGACGGCTGGATTCATGGTTTGGAAGGCATGGTGGCTTATGAGTGGTCGTCGGAAATTCAGACTGAATTGTGGGGGAGTTGGATGAATGGTCGGGTGGATCAGTTGCTGCCGGCACCGGGTTCGACCGAAGTGCGTCGGCCTATCGATCGATTGATGCCGATGCAGGCGCGTTTATTGACACGCTATCAGCCCAATGGCGCCGCTTGGTGGAGCGAGGCTTATGTTTGGGCGGTGGATGGTCAATACGATCTGTCCCTGCGCGATGAGCGCGATAGTGGCCGCATTCCCGATACCGACGGCGACGGTTTCGCTGACGGTACACCGGGCTACACTATTTTTGGGGTTCGCGGCGGTCGTCACCTGCGTAAAGGCGCGATGCTGACGATTGCTTTGGAAAACATCGGCAACGTCGATTACCACGTTCACGGTTCGGGCGTGAACGGCTCGGGCTTGAACTTAATTCTTGGCTTGGACCTGCGCTTTTAAGCTTCCGCGCTGTTTCCGGCGGGTAGGGCGCGGCCGTGCCTACGGCCGTAGGGACGGTTGTTCGTACGGTTGTTCGTACGGTTGTTCGTACGGTTGTAGACCGTCGCTTGTTAAGGTGTGGATATGAGCCGGTCGCCGCGGCGCCTTCAGCAATTTGAGCCCAAACAAATCCGCCGTGGATTTTGGGGCTCGTCGGCGTTGCACGTATTTGCGTTACTGGTGTTAGGCAGTGTGCCGATTGCGATTTATACCCAGCTGGATCGCGAGCCGCCGCCCGAAATTGGTGTTGAGATAGAAATGCTTATGCCGACGCCACCGTTGCCAGGTTTGCCGCAGCCAGCGCCGGAGGTGGAGGTGGTGCCGCCGGAGGATTACGAGGCGCGGCTGAAGGAGGCGGAAATGGACTCGCAAATGGAATTGGATGAGCGCGCTTTCAAGCCGTCGCCATTGCAATCGTGGCCGGTGACCAAGCAGTTGCTGACGAATCCAAACGCATATCAAAAACCGCCAGCGCAGCCGTCGGAGAAAAGCACGACTCATACGGTGACCACCATCACCCCAGTCAAGCCGGTAGTTCCCAAAGTGGAGGCAGATCCGCCAGTGACTGTGCCGGAAGTTGCCATTCCGCCGTCAAACCCCGCTTCTCCACCATCGGGCTTAAGCCAACGCCCCGATCCTGAACCGGATCCAAAGGCTAGTCCGGATCCGCAGTATCCGTGGCAAGCCTTGCGCCGACGTTTGCAAGGCGTCGTGCAAATTCTGGTCGAAGTCGACAGCGCCGGCAAAGTGGTCAACGCCCGCGTCGCGCAAACCTCCGGCCACGGCATTTTGGATCGCGCCGCGCTAGACGCGGTCAAAAAATGGACTTTCTTACCCGCACTAAAAGACGGCGTCGCCGTGCCCGGTGCTGCTGTGATACCAATTCGTTTCCATTTCAAGGATCGGAATTGAACTTATTTCTCTGTTTGCGCACCAAGCAATGGCAAGCCTGTAGCGCCCGAAACAAGTAGCGCCTGAGTAGGGATATCAGGCATGGCGTAAGTGAAAAATATTGTTTTGTTGCCGCCGATGAAGGTCTGTGCAACTATTCCGAAATCAGGGAATGCATCCCCATTCAAGTCGGGGAATTCCGTGACGTGTAGGGAACCGTCGCCGAAGTCGTCGGATATTTGAAGTTGAAGTATCCAATCGGTCTTTTCAGAAGACCATTGGCGAAAACTAACACGCGGGCGTAAGTCCGTTAGGGGTGGAAGAACTTCAAAAAGCCCCGCATTGGTCGCCGCATTGGAAGGGTGGTCATGAGTTGCCCATTCGGTTGAAGTTCTGCTCCAAGAAGCTGAATCCTCAATTAGTAATTGGCCACTCTTGCCGTCAAGCCAAGCATAATTCCAAAAGCGATTTTGAGGATCTTCTCTTTCAATGTATTCCACCAACCAATCGTTAACCGAATCGGAGTTGACGTCTTTCCAGGCCAGGATCTTTTCTACTTCTCCACTGAATTCGGCTGAAGTTTGCAAGGTGATTTGGCTTTCCAACTTCCCCCTTGGAAGTTCGTGCAAGGCGATGTCGAAGCCCAGGGAATCCTCTACTGAACTTTCGGTTTCTGTTTCCATCAAATATGCGATGAAAGCTCCACGCTCCTTCGACTGAATTTCAGGGAAGAAAACCGGCGTAAAGCCAATGCGTCTTGCTGGAATCGGAAGCGTGGCCAAGGGTATCATATCATCTAATTTCACTACCAAAAACTTGGGCTCCCGATCCTGGAAATGACGGATTGGCGATGCAAATAAGCCATCCAGACCTTCTTGCCAAGTCGGTTCCATTTCGTGTGCGTATTCCGATCGAACCGGTGACGCGACGAAATCTTCAGCGAGAGATTGTGTGCCGGTTCCAGCGGGGCCATCAACAAAAAAGCGAATGGATTCAATCGTTCCGTTCGATCCGAGTACGGAGAGGATGCGGACTCCGGCGTCACCCCAAGTCCTTTGATCGAGCAATTTTCCATCCTTGCCAGAATAGACTTTTAAATGCCAGACCCAATCGTCGGCACCGCGCTTTGCAGCTAGCCAAGTTGATCGGACTTTAGTGGCAAACACGAGGTCCGGAGTTGAGTCTGAATTCACATCTTTAACCCACTTGAAAGCCCATTCATTGAGCGGGCCAGAAAGGTCATCTGGGTCTTGGCCAGGGCTGACTTGCAAACGTTGAGTGCCCACTAAAGAAGGCCATTTTTCTGAATATCTCAGACGTCCATCAGAAGTAGTCCACACCGATACCGCCAAAGCCAACCCCACAGCAACTACGCTTAGGCCGATAATCTTCATAATTGGCAATCGGACCATACTTCCCAATTCTAATCGAAGTGGATACGATGAGCGAATGCCTCGCTCAAAGATTTTTATCGCGGCAGGTTTTCTACTCGGAATTTTTGCCATCTTTGCAATCTGGCAGCCTCAGGATTCAACACCCATTGAGTCCGCAGATGGTGGGACACCCATTCCTTCTCCAATAGCAGATCCTGTTAACCATGCGGACCTTGAAGACGGCCCTGACGGGGCAATCCGTTCAAAGGGCCTCGGAGCCTTACAGCCGATTGAAGCCACCGCAAATGCCACCAAGCTCCCTATCCAACCTCGTTATGAAGGCGAAGGTGGCGTAATAATTTCAGGCGTAGATTTGCGGTCGGGTCAAACCATTCCCCACGCCGACGTTTTCGTGATGAGCAGCGCCACCTTTTACCGATATCGCAACAACACTCCACCCGACACCGACGAGCGCCATTTACTATTCATCCTGCGCCAACATGGCAGGCGCTATCAAGCTGACGCCGACGGCTACGCCCGCATTCCTCCAATTACTGAAAAATCTTTCGTTTCGGTTGAAAAAGGAGATTTGATCGGCTCGGAAAGCGGCTTGAAGATGAGCATGGATGAGTTCTCCGTAGCCGTCCGACCACGAAAACCTCTGGTTGCCAAAGTGGTAGATCAGGATGGCAAACCGGTGGAAGGGGGGCCGGTCTCGATTCGGTCTACCTACTATTCAAATATAATTACTTCTTCCACCCGACGGACAGATGCATCTGGAATAGCAAGGTTCTTCAGCATTAGCATGCTGACTCAAAAAGCTGGAGGTCCGCCCACGTTCTATGCCCGACTTGAGGTGCCAAAGAGTCCTTTGCTAGATGTGGATCCGCTAGGGATGGAACTCACTGAGGAGATTCTCGAAACAGGGGAGATTTCGTTGACCTTGTCCGAGGTGGGCGGGGTTCGTGTACAAGTGGTAAATCAACAAGGCGAGCCCTTTTTATTGGCGGGCCATGTTTCCTTATGCTTGGAAGATTGGGTTTGGGGCACGCCTTCCAGCCATTACGTGACTGAGCCGGTTGAGAATGGTGTCGCCAATTTCCCCTATGTCGGATTGGGCGCCACCTTGAAAGCTACCTTTCAACCCATGGGTGGCCGCAACGAGGATGAAATTGCATTCAAAGGTCCGCTGCAGGTGGGTGAATGGGCTGAGGCATCAATAGGCGCAACGGATTGGCCGTTCGTGAGCGGAATTCTGCTGGATCCAAATGGAGAAATCATTGCTGACAAGGCGGTGTTCCTGGAAAGCAAGATTGTCGTCAAGGAACGTTCGCCCTCTGGCGGTCATGCCGAAGTGCTTACTGGACCGGATGGGCGCTTTGAGTATGAGCTGCACCGACTCACTGATGGACGGGTTGTGCTAAGTCGGAGCGGTAGTTGGACTGCGGACCTTCCCGAGTTCGGAATTTGTCGTGCGACTCTTGATTTACCTCATCCCTTGCAGCCTGGTGAAAACGATCTTGGGGAAATTACTCTTGCTGTGGCGCAGGCGATTCTGTCAGGCAGAATTCTAGATGGAAGTGAGCAACCCATTGCAGGGGCGACCATCGAGCTGAAAGCAATCCAAAAGTCCAATCAAAATGGCCGTACCTCTCGGCGGAGTCGCGAAACCAGCGTGAGTGGCGAATCCGATCGCCAAGGGGAGTTCAAGATTCTCGATGAATTGCCAGATGCCCCGGAATACAAGGTGACCATCACCGCTCCAGGCTATGACTCGTTGACCCAAGAAATTTCGCCAGGCACCCAAGGCGTAGATTTTGTTCTTGGCCAGTCGGGTTCTCTGGCCGGTACGGTACTGCTTGATGAAGGAGTGGAGTACCACAGCCTGTTCATGACGTTGAATTGCCCAGGCGTGAAATACGTCTCCATTAGGTTGGAGCCAACTATGGACCCAACTAAATTCTTGCTTCACGCCAACGCAGAAATTGGTCGTATTTATCGCCTAGAAATGCGCACCTGGCTGCATGAGGAACTATTAACTCTGGATAATTTGTCCTTCCTGCCAGGCGAAGAATTACGACCGGCAGAGCTTCAACCATTGGATCTACGTGGCAAGCTCAAGGGAATTCGGATTGCGCTGCAGGACGCGGAAGGGAAACGGCTCGAAGGGTCTTATTCCATCATCCGAGAGAACGGGTCAGCAGGTTCTGATGTTTCCGCCAACGGGACTTTTTTGACCACCATTCAGGACGAATTCGAGATAATAGAAGTTAGTGCAAAGGGCTATCGACCGAAGACCCTTTTCAACGTTCGCTCGGATCAATTGGTTACTTTGGAAAAAGCAATGAGCTGCGTGATCCAGATCCCAAAAGAGTTTGTGCGGTATCGTGGAACGGAAGCTAGCTATTCCCTCAAGCCTGAGGGATCAGACGTGCGATTACCCGGTGAAGTTTTTCACCCTTCCGGCCGCTCTACGATCTACCTCCCAGGTCCGGGCAAATTCGACCTCACTCTGCATTTTGTCGTAACCGACAACTTCCTCCATTACCAGCGTGCAGCGGAAACAATTCCGTTGTCCCTCGATTACGAAGGGCAGGTTATCGAAGTCTCCGTCGACCAAGTCGCGCTGGACGCCGTGATCGATGAAATTGAAAAGGAAGGAGACTAACTCCGGCATGGGGCAGGCTTAAAATCTGCCCCATGGCCGTGCCCTTCTTCGACGTTCAATACAACCTGGAACCTGAGGTCAAAGATGAGCTACTCGCTCGTTGGAAGCAGGTCCTGGATCATGGCTACTTCGTAAACGGGCCAGAAATCCTCGAACTGGAACAAGATTTGGCCCAATTCCTCGGCGTGCCGCACGTGGTGGCTTGCTCGAACGGTTCAGACGCCCTGGTTTTAGCTCTCAAAGCGGCAGGGGTGAAGCCTGGCGACGAAGTCATCGTTCCCAGTTTCACTTTCTTCGCTTCCGCCGGCTCCGTTGCTCGTTTGGGCGCTACCCCAATTTTCGCCGACGTCCATCCAGCCACCCTACTGATTTGCCCGCGCTCGGCCGCCTCGCTGGTGACCGAACGCACCAAGGCAGTCATGCCAGTACACCTTTACGGCCGCCCCGTGGACGTCGGCGTTTTGAAGAGCACTCTGAAAGCTGCCGCAGGACGTGAAATTACCGTGGTCGAGGACGCCGCCCAAGCCATCGGCGCGGTGCATGCAGACGGACCTTGCGGTGGGCTCGGCCTGACTGCCGGATTCAGCTGTTTCCCGACCAAAAACCTAGCCGCAGCGGGCGACGCCGGATTTGCCACCAGCAGGGATGAAAAAACTGCCGAACGCATGCGCCGCTTGCGCCAACACGGTGGCGGACGTCAGTACTACCACGACGAAGTCGGCTTCAATTTTCGCCTCAGCGCACTGCAAGCCGCCGCACTGATCCAGCACCTGCCGCGCCTAGTCGAGTGGAACGCCGCGCGATACACCGGCGCCCAGCACTACGCCGAACTCTTCGGCGGCGCCAGTTTGGGCGACAAACTCACGGCTCCCGAAGTCATCCCTGGCCACGTTTTCCACCAATATGTGATCCGCACGCCGCGCCGTGACGAATTAATGAATCACCTGCGCGCACTAGACATCGGCTGCGCGGTGTATTACCCCCTGCCGCTTCACTTACAACCATGTTTCCAGTATCTGGGCGGCTTCGCAGGCCAATTACCGACCGCCGAGCTCGCCGCCAAAGAGGTACTAGCGCTACCGATCTACCCCGGAGTTACCGCCGAACAGCGCCAAACCGTGGTCGCAGCGATCGTCGACGGACTAAAGTAAACCGCTATCCGTTAACCACTTCTGGAGAATTTCCAGTTCTTTCTCAAGCATGGCAAAGTGAATCGGTGCGTCTCCGAGTTGCTCATTGCGGGCGTCGGACTCTAAAGCCAGCGCCGCAGCTTGCACTTGTGTCGCTCCTAAGCTTGCACTACTGCCCTTGAGCGCGTGCGCAGCTTGATCGATTTGCGACGGGGTGTTGGTTTCCAGGCCGCTGCGCATCGTGCTTAGGCGGCTAGGTAGTTCATCAAAAAACTCGTGGAAGAGGTCTTTTACCTCCTCGCGGTCGCCAAAAAGGTCGATCAATTCTTCTAGTTTTTCGGCGTCAACAGGTGGGTTTGCAGAATCCATGGGCGATTAGGTAGGAGGTCTAGTCAAACCTACTTCGGCAAATCACTGCCCAGGGCTTGATTGCGTTTTGAAAAGTTTGCGCAAGCACCACAGGTTAATCAAGATCAATAAAGTCCAGACTACTGCAGCAAAAATGGAGCCAAACGGGTTCAGCCCGGCTGGCGTATTGGCGGCTTCTTGTAGTACTTGGTCGGAGTCGATCACGGGGCGCACTAGTGAGGGACAAAGGTATTGGACTCATTTAAAGAAGTAGATTCAAGTGTTGTTACCTTTTCTTGTGCAATCCGTCTTCATTGTGGAGGAAAACTCATGCAAATTGACTTTACTGAGATCGCTGATGTTGACGACCTGCGCGCAGTGCCGCCCGGGGAATACTTGTGCCAAGTCCAAGAAGTGCGCGAAAGCCAAAGCCCTGCTGGACATGTGCGGTGGGGAATGCGTTGGGAGGTGGTACATGGAGAGTGGCAAGGGCGAACGGCTTGCTGGGATTCATTGCATTGGTCCGAGCGTGGTTTGCCGCGAGTCAAGTTCGTGCTGAAGACCTTAGGCTGCTTGGCGGAAGCCAACAAAGATCTGCAGCCCGACGAACTTCAAGGCAGGCGAGCTTTGGTCACCGTGATCCATGAAGAGCGCGATGATCCAGTCTCTGGGCTGCGACGCCTAACCAACCGCGTGCCTTTTGCCGGTTATGCGGCGGCTCCTGCGACGGCGGCCAAAAACTAAATCCGGGCTACGCTTGGCTTTCGCTCCGGAGTTTTCGGCGGTCTCGGGCTTGTGGGGGCAGCCGAGCCTCTGGGGCGAAGGTATCCTGTGCAGTATGGATGACCGGAATCTGGTTGCGGTGGCCGAGCAAGCGGCTGCTACGTCGCTGGTCCAGCAGGGCCCAATTGCGGGTTGTACGGTGCTGGGCGAATGTGGGCGCGTCTTTATGGGCTGCGTTATGGAATATGCCAATGCGGAATTGAACCAGGATCCCATTTCCAACGCTTTGGCGGTGGGGCGAGTCAGCGGTATGTACCGGGTTCGGCGCATTGGCTACTACAGCCCTACAGGTGGCGAACTACCCACTGTGCCGGCATTGACCTTGCGTAGATTGCAGGAAGTCGGCACCGAGGATTTGGCGGTGATCTTTTCACCGGGCAACGGTGAGCGTATTGAAAAGAGCTTGGGCCAGTTGCTGGCTGAAGCTGGATTGGCGTGAGCAAAGCCGCCACGCATAAGGATTACTTGCAGCTGCAACAGCAGCTCCGGGAATACGAGCGTGCTTATTACGTCGAAGCCCAACCATTGGTGTCGGATGCGGAATATGACCGCCGGTTTCGACGCTTGGTTGAGATGGAGCAGGCTCATCCGGAATGGGTGACGTCGGAATCTCCTAGTCAGCGCGTGGGTGCTGCTCTGCCGGAAGGGTCGAAATTCGAGCGGGTGGCGCATGAAGTGCCGATGATTTCTATTGAGTCGTTGTTCTCGATGGAAGAGGTTGGCGATTTCTACCAGCGTGTGCTCAAAGGCTTGGGTCTGGACGACGCCGACGATGACCAGCCAGCCGGGGATTTATTCGCGGCGGCTCCATTGAAGCCGGATTTCATTTGCGAACCGAAATGGGATGGGGTTTCCGCGGCCTTGATTTATGAAAAAGGAGTTTTGGTGCGCGCACTTTCGCGTGGGGATGGTTCGTTTGGCGAGGATTTGACCCAAAATTTGCGCGTGGTTGGCGGAGTTCCGCTTCGTTTGATGACTGAAACACCACCTGATTTGGTGGAGGTGCGCGGCGAGGTCATGCTTAGCATTCCAACCTTCGATCGCATCAATCAAGAATTGGTGGAAAAGGGGTTGGCTCCGTTTGCGAATCCACGCAATTCGGCGTCTGGCACTTTGAAACGTCTGGATCCGAGCATCGTGGCCCAACGCGGTCTACGTTTTATGGCTTGGGAGTTGGTTCGTGGCGACGATTTGCCAGCGCGGCATAGTCAGGCATTGAAGCTGTTGGCGGAATGGGGCTTTCCGGTCAGTCCCTACCAAAAGCTGACCCCTGATTTGGAAAGTATGGCAGCCTTTCATCAGGATTTGGAGAAACGGCGCGACCAAATCGAGTTCGAAATTGACGGCGTGGTCATCAAGTTGGACGAATTTGCGTTGCGTCAATCCTTGGGTTCTCGGGCGCGCACGCCGCGTTGGGCCTGTGCGTTGAAATTTGCCCCGCGCGAAGAAACCACCATGTTGTTGGATATAGAAATCCAGGTCGGCCGCACCGGGCGTTTGACTCCACGCGCGGTACTTGAGCCAGTTTCACTTGGCGGGACTCGGGTGAGTTTCGCCACGCTGCATAACGCCAGTTACATCTCCAATCTGGACATTCGCATTGGCGATCGAATCACCGTGCGCCGCGCGGGCGACGTCATTCCTCAAATTTTGGGTCCGGTGGCCGATGCGCGGGAGGGCAAATTAGCGAAATACAAGTGGCCGAAGGCGTGTCCATCTTGCGGGACCGAGACGGTAACTAAGGGTGAACATCGTTATTGCGTGAATATGGATTGCCCGGCGCAGATGGAACGGCGGGTATTGCATTTGGCGTCACGCACCGCGTTGCGCATCGAAGGTTTGGGTCAAAAAGCCGTGGCTCAATTTGCCGAAGCGGGCCTGTTGGAGAAAGTGGAGGACGTCTTCCACCTCGACTACGACGAGATTCTGAAGTTGGAACGATGGGGGCAGAAGTCCGTCGACGCCTTGCGTGAGCAAATCGATGCCGCCAAACAGCCTGAATTAGATCGTTTCTTGTTTGCTTTAGGGGTCCGCGAAGTAGGTGGTGAAACGGCGCGCTTGCTGGCTGAATTTGCTGGCAGCCTGGAACGAGTTCAGGAGATTTGCTCGGCAAAGGTTGCGGGAGACGAAAATGACCCTGCCAAGGAGCAGTTGGAAACGATTGATGGCATCGGTCCAGAGGTCGCCGCGTCGATCCTCGAGTTTTTCCGCGAGCCGCGCAACCAAGACGCCCTTGCCAAGATGGCGGAGCATGGAGTGCGGCCGAAAACCATGGAAATCCAAGCGGCTAATGGTGAGCAGCCACTAGCTGGATTGATTTTTGTACTCACCGGCACCCTGTCTCAACCACGTTCCGACTATAAAAAGCAACTTCAACTCGCTGGAGCCAAAGTTGCGGGTACGGTTTCTAAAAAGACCAATTTCCTAGTCGCCGGAGAAAACGCAGGCTCCAAGCTGAAGAAGGCTCAAGAACTCGACGTAGAAGTTCTGGATGAGTCCGGATTGTTGCAAGTCTTAAAAGGTTCCAAACAATTTTCAGCCGATGATTAGGAAAACCTTGCAGGGTTTCGCCTACCAGCCGGTTCATGGGCTATACTCCGTTCATCATGCGACCTAAACGATTCGATGGATGGTGGTGGCCGACCGGGCCCGGGTGGAAACCGGGGTGCGGCGCGGGAAACCGTCGATGATCGCAACCCCCTCCTAGTTCCACCTGCGGGTCCCTGCTCTTAACAGACAGGGACCCGCAAACTTTTTACCCCACGCAGCAACACATGGACTTCCTCACTCGAAGCACCGCTGAAAACGCACAACAGTACCGCCTGGCATGGGCGGAGCTGCCTGCCGACCTCCACACTCCGGTGCGGCTCTACCTTGCCCTGCGCGAGGCCGGGCACGAAACCTGCTTGCTGGAATCGGCCGAAGGGCCAGAGCGTTTGGCGCGCTACAGCTTTCTTGGATTAGATCCCGTCGCCCGCTTCCGCGCGGCCCACGACGGCATTCGCTTTGAAAATGGCCACGGTGTAGAAGAATGGCAAGGCGACGGCCATTCCGTGCTGGCTCAGGTGGCTGCGCGCTACGAACTGCCTGCACCGCCGCAATCCCTACCACCATTTTGTGGTGGGTGGATCGGCAGTTTTAGTTACGAATGGGCGGGGGTACTAGAACCAACCACCGGCCTTGCGGAAACTAAGCTGGACACCAACCCTTACGCGGTTTTCCATTTGTTCGAAACCATCATTGCCGTCGACCACGCGACGCAAAAGCTGGTGCTTATCCAAACTTGCCGCAAGGGCAAGGAGGATTACGCCATGGCGATGAACAAACTGGAGCAGGTTGCCATCAACCTGCGAACTCCGCCACCAGAACCATCGCCATTCGAATTGCTGGATCCAGAGCCCATTCCAGCGATGTCCGAGGACCAGTACAAAGCTGGCGTTTCCAAACTGCAAGTAGCCATTCAACAAGGCGAAATTTTCCAAGCGGTTTTGTCGCAGCGTTTTGATCAACGCTTCACTGGCGATCCTTTCACCCTTTACCGCGTGTTACGCCTGGCCAACCCAGCGCCGCACATGTTTTACTTCGAAACTGAAGACCTAACCTTGGTCGGAAGTTCGCCAGAGCGCTTGGTTTCAGTGCAAAACGACGTCGTGCAATGCCGTCCGATTGCCGGAACTCGGCCGCGCCATGAAAACCCGGATGAAGATGCGCGTTTGGGAGCGGAATTATGCGGCGATCGCAAAGAGCGGGCCGAACATGACATGTTGGTGGATTTAGGTCGCAATGATCTTGGACGAATTGCGCGGATCGGCACGGTGGCGGTTAAAGAACACGCTGCTTTGGAAAAATTTGCGCGTGTGCAGCACTTGGTGAGTCGCGTCGAATGTGATCTTTCTGCAGGCCACAACGCGTTAGACGCACTTGCTGCCACCTTCCCAGCAGGCACCGTCAGCGGAGCTCCTAAAGTCCGTGCGATGAAGCTGCTCGCCGAATTGGAAGACGACGCCCGTGGGGCTTACGCAGGTTGTTTTGGTTATCTCGACCACCGCGGTAATTTGGATATGGCGATCAACATTCGCACCATCGCCATTCAAGGCAATACCTTGTCGGTGCAAGCCGGAGCTGGTGTCGTGTTCGATTCCACCCCGGACGGCGAATTCCAAGAGACCTTGCATAAAGCAGAAGCCTTGTTCGAAGCCATCCGTCTGGCCGCCAGTCCAGCCTTCTCTCCCAAAAAATCCAACTCCTAACCAGCCATGATTCTGCTCATCGATAACTACGACAGTTTCACCTGGAATCTGTACCAATCCATGGCTGGCCAAGGCGCGCAAGTCGAAGTCATTCGCAACGACGCAATCACGGCGCAGCAAATTACTGAGATGCAGCCGACCGGCGTGGTGATTAGTCCAGGGCCTGGTCGTCCCGCCGACGCCGGCATTACGCCACAGCTGTTCGGCATTGTGTCCGAGCACACGCCAATGTTGGGTGTGTGTTTAGGCCACCAAGCGATGGTCGAGCATTACGGTGGATTACTGGAATTGGATCCGGTGCCGGTTCATGGCAAATCGTCCATCGTGCACCACGACAACGCCGGTTTGTTCCGGGGCTTGCCGAATCCACTGCCCGCCGGTCGCTACCACTCATTGCGGGCCAATCGCGACGCCATGCCGGCGTGCTTAAAGCTAACGGCCTGGACTGAAGAGGGTTTGGTCATGGGCGTGCGCCACGCCGACCTGCCGCGCTACGGCATCCAATTCCACCCTGAATCCATTCTGACGCCAACCGGTGACAGCATGATTGGCCGCTTTTTGGCAGACACCGGCGATGGCGGAGATGCCCGCTAGTTTTTGAATCCAATGGAGATGGAAACATGAACTTCAACGATGCGTTAGAAAAAATTCGGGCAGGCCATTCCTTGACCCGTGAGGAAGCCAAGCAGGTGTTCAGTGGTGCATTCCAAGAAGGCGCCGATCAAGACGCATTGGCGGAGCTGCTGACCATACTCGCCGAGCGCGGCGAAACCGTCGCCGAAATTACTGGGGCAGCGGAAGCCCTGCGCGGCGCAATGCTGCCGTTCGAACACGACGCTACCGATGCTGTAGATACCTGCGGTACGGGTGGTGACAAGTTGGGGTCTTTCAACTTGAGTACCGCCTCGGCATTGGTGGCGGCGTCGGCGGGGGCGAAGGTGATCAAGCATGGCAATCGCAGCGTGTCGTCGCAATGCGGCAGCGCGGACTTGCTTGAAGCGGCGGGCATGCGGCTGGAGTTGACTCCCAAACAAGCGCAATCCGTTTTTCGGCAAGAGGGCATCGTGTTTTTGTTTGCTCCTGCTTTCCATCCGGCAATGCGCTTTGTCGCGCCGGTGCGGGCTAAGTTAGGGATACGCACCATCTTTAATTTTTTGGGGCCGATTTGTAACCCGGGTGGCGTCAAACGTCACTTGCTGGGTGTTTCCGACCCAGATCGGATTGCTCAGTTTGCTGGCGTACTCGAAGAATTAAATTTTGAACGCGCTTACGTCGTGCATGGCGCGGGTGGTGCCGACGAATTGACTTTGGCGGGTCCGAATCAAGTGCAAATTGTCGGGGCTGCGCCAGCACAGAGTTTGAACGCAGAAGACTTGGGCTTGCAGCATGCCAGTGTTGAAGAATTGGAAGGTGGCGATCCGATTTGCAATTTGAAGATGCTGCACCGTCTCTTAGACGGCAAATTGGGCCCCATTCATGACGCAGTATGTTTAAATGCCGCAGCGGCATTGTTGGCGGCTGGAATCACCAACGAAGTACAGGTTGCGCTGGAACGCTCCAAGCAAGCTATTGCTAATGGCGACGCACGGCGCAAGCTGGGAACTTGGATTGCGACCACCCACTTAGCGGCGGAGGGACAGCTTTAATGTTCGTAGTCCTCGCTGCCGGAGGAAAAAGGTGAGCGGTTATCAAATGCCGTCCGCGGTTGCGCAAACACGTTTAGCGCCGATTTTGGATTCGGTGTTGCAACGCTTGGCGCAGCGTAAGGGGCAGTGCGGATTGGCGGAATTACACTTGCAGACCGCGCCCGATTTGCAACGTCGGCCACGCTTTGTAACCGCGTTGAAAAACTCAGACGTCGCGGTGATCGCGGAATGCAAGCGTCGGTCGCCGTCGGCGGGCATGTTGTCGGATGATCAGAATTTGGCAGCTCGGGCGCAAAACTACGCCATGGGTGGCGCTGCAGCTCTTTCCATTTTGACCGAAGAAGATCACTTCAAAGGTGGCTTGATCGAACTTCAAAACGTCGCCGCTGCGGGGTTGCCGCGGCTGCGCAAAGACTTTATTTTGGATGAATATATGGTGCTGGAAAGCATCAATGCCGGTGCCGACGCCATATTGTTGATGGTGGTTTGCCTAGACGATGTGCTGTTGGCCGAATTGCGTGCGCAGGCGGCCGAGTTAGGTATGGCGGTGCTGCTGGAGGTGCACGACGAGGCGGAATTGGAACGGGCGATTACCGTCGACCCAGATTGTTTAGGCGTGAACGCGCGCAATCTAACTACTTTTCACGTTGAACTTGCGCATACGGTGGCGATGCTGCCACATATCCCCGAGCAGTTCGTGCGCGTGGCCGAAAGCGGTTTGCGCACTCCCGCCGACGTCGCCCGTGTTGCTGTCGCCGGAGCCGACGCAGTGTTGATCGGCGAAGCTTTGATGAAAGCGAACGATCCGGCTCAACGCATCCGCGAGTTCCAAGTTGCAGCGCAGGAGGCGCGCGCCTGATGGCTGCTAAGAACCCTAGTCAAGGCAATCACGAAGGTCTGCCAACCGATGTCAGCGCGACGGATAGTTTCACCCTGCCGCGCATCAAAGTATGCGGCCTCGCCCGGGTGAAGGATGCCCAACACGCCATGCAGGTTGGAGCCGAAGCTTTGGGTGTCGTGCAATACCCACCGAGTCCAAGGTCGGTTGATGTGGCAACCGCCGCCAAAATTTTCGCCGTGGCCAAGCCAAACATATTAACTGTGGCAGTCCTGGTGAACCTCAGTCCAGACGACGCGTTTGCCTGGGCAGAGACTTCAAAAGCCAAGGCGGTGCAGCTTTGTGGCACGGAACTAGCAGCCGAATGGCGCGACTTCCCCTTGCCCATCCTGCGCCGCATTGGTGTGGACCAGACCGGCGTCGAAGAAATGGCAGCTTGGTCGGGGGTCGCCAGTGGTTTTGTGTTGGACCATCCGTCGTCGGCAGGCGGATCCGGCCAAACTGTGGACTATGCGTTGGCGGCGGAATTATGTGAACGCGCGGCCTGTTTATTGGCCGGCGGTTTGCATGGTGGCAACGTCGCTGAAGCCGTTGCACAAGTGCGGCCGGCTGGCGTTGATGCGGCGTCGCGTTTAGAAGACGCACCCGGCCGCAAAAACTTCGAACTAACTTCCCAATTTGTTCAGAATGCGCAGCTTGCATTCGCAGCATTGGCCCAACGATGATCAAGCAAACCCGATTCGGTGAATTCGGCGGCGTGTTCGCGCCGGAAACTTTGATGGCTTCTTTGGAGGAATTAGAGCAAGCCTGGCGCCACCTACGTGCCGATGCAAAATTCCAAGCCCGGCTGCAAAATTTGTTGCACACTTACGCCGGGCGCCCGACGCCACTGACTTTGGCCGAACGCCTGTCCGACGAGCACGGCTTCGAGTTGTGGTTGAAACGTGAGGACCTACTCCACACTGGCGCGCATAAATTGAATAATGCGCTCGGCCAATGTTTGCTTGCTAAAGAGATAGGGAAAACGCGCATATTGGCGGAAACCGGCGCTGGCCAACACGGCGTTGCGACGGCTACTGCGTGCGCAAAGCTGGGATTGGAATGCGTGGTTTACATGGGCGCGGTAGACGCCAAACGCCAAAAACCAAACGTAGGCCGGATGGAATTGATGGGCGCGCGCGTCGAGGTCGTCGAGCATGGCCAACGCACTTTGAAAGACGCGATTAACGAAGCCATGCGCGCTTGGGTGAGCGACCCGGCCGCTCATTATGTGCTTGGTTCGGCGTTGGGGCCGCACCCGTTTCCGTCGATGGTGGCGGAATTTCATGAGGTCATCGGCAAAGAAGCGCGCGCACAAATTTTGCAACAAGCGAACGGACTACCGGACGTCGCGATTGCTTGTGTTGGTGGCGGCTCGAATGCCATCGGCTTGTTTCGCGGTTTCATGCAAGACGATAGTGTCGAAATGGTTGGTGTAGAGGCCGGCGGCGAAGGCATGGAAGAAGGCAAACACGCGGCGCGATTTTCTGGCGGCAAACCCGGCGTTTTACATGGGTGTTACACCTGGTTGCTGCAAGACGCCGACGGTCAAATTTTGCCCACGCACAGTGTGTCCGCCGGGTTGGATTATCCTGCCGTAGGCCCTGAGCACGCTGAACTTCAAAAACGAGGTCGGGCGCGTTACGAGTACGCCACCGACGACGAGGCGCTGCATGCTTTCGCCCAGTTATCGGAGAAAGAAGGCATACTTCCGGCGCTCGAATCAAGCCACGCGGTTGCCTGGGTGCTGCAAAACGCCACCGCCCTGCGCGGCAAGCGCTTGATCGTCAACCTGTCTGGCCGGGGCGATAAAGATTTGGCCACGATTTTTTCCCTGCGCGATGCGGAGGCGAATTCATGAATAACCGACTGCTAAATGCCGCGCATCAATTGCGGGTCGATAATCGTCGCGGTTTGTCCCCTTACATCACCGCCGGCGACGGTGGATTGGCGCTGACCTTACAACTCTTGCACGCACTGGAACGCGCCGGTGCCACCTGCTGCGAACTCGGCGTGCCGTTCAGCGATCCCATCGCCGACGGCCCAGTGCTGCAACTTGCCGCTGACCGTGCGTTGGCTGCCGGAACTACAGTCAACGGCATTTTTGAAACCGTCGCCCGCTTCCGGGAAGAGGGCGGGCTATTGCCGATTGCGATGATGTCGTATTGGAACCCGCTTGGGCATCGTGGTTGGCCGCAAGTTTGCGCCGAAGCCAAAGCGGCGGGGGTGGATGGATTCATCATTCCGGACCTGCCGGTTGAAGAAGGTGCTCCAATTCAAGAGGCTGCGCAAGCCAACGATTTGTGCACCATTTTTTTTGCCGCACCGACAAGTTCCGATGTCCGTATCCAAGCTGCCGCTAAAGCAAGCACTGGATTTTTGTACGTCGTCGGCCGCACTGGCGTGACCGGAGCCGGAACCAACTTTGACCCACAAGCGCAAGATTTTTTGCAGCACGTGCGCAAATTGGCCGGGGATTTACCGATCGCAGTCGGCTTTGGCATCGCTCGCCCCGGTGACGTTGCGGCGGCGACTCATCACGCCGACATCGCAATCGTCGGCACCGCCCTGGTGGGTCACATTCACCAAGCCTTTACGTCGGAGGAACCGTCTTCCGAACCAGCCGAAGCCGCAGCTGCTGCTGTTCAAGCAGCCGGGAATTACGTGCGCGAACTGTGCACAGGCCTGACTTTCTCCACCCATACCGAAGCCTAAATGCAACCCGCCCTCCGCAATCAACTTGCTCACCTAGATCGCGCCTTGATGGCGATGTTGAATGAACGCGCGCGTTTGTTGGCGTCGGTGCCGTTGGATGATTCTGGTCGTTCCGCCGCTACCTCGGACTTGTTGCGTCGCCACGACGGCCCGTTTCATGCACAAAAGCTCAAGCTAGTTTTTGAATTGATCGACGCCGGCTGTGCTGGCGAAGATTCGCGGTTTGCAACGTGTGAAACCAACCCCGGAAGTGCGGTTGCTTCGCCCTCCACTCTGGGCCCACGGGTCGAGGGGGAGAAATAATGATCATTCGCTTTCACAGCAACGCGGTTTTGGAAGATGTGCAAGCCATTTGTCAGGATTTGGAAAACACAGGTATTCGCACCCTGCTTTCGACCGAACCGAGTCGGCGTATCGTCGC
>JACNIZ010000367.1 GCA_014382805.1 Planctomycetota bacterium | reverse complement strand
GGGGCAGGGCCGGAAAGCGCTGCAATGAGATCGGGTGGTAGAGCTCGGAGGCCAAACCGCCGCAGAAAAATTGACCTGCGCCATGACGAGGGCGTCGTCGTGGCGATGCAATATGTTGGGTGAAAAGCTGGAGCGGTTGGACTTAGAATCATCCACGTCGATCCGCTTGCAGCTCGCGCCGCACGAAATCTGCAGCGTAATTTTTGACCTCCCCGACGCCGCCAAACAAGCCCGCGACCTCGACGCGCGACGCAAAGTTTGGGCGCAAATCCACCGCCAACCGTCGCAATGAAATCCGCCACCCCGCCTCGTATTTGTGTACTTGGGTCCATTAATCAGGATCTGGTCATTTACACGCCGCGATTTCCAAATCCGGGCGAAACGCTGCTAGGCGGCCCTTTCGAGAGCTTTCCGGGCGGCAAAGGCGCCAATCAAGCGGTAGCAGCGGCACGACTGGGCGCCAATGTCGACTTTTTGGGCTGCGTCGGCGATGACGATGGCGGTCACATGATGCGCGAAGTTTTTGCCGAAGCCGGAGTCAACGCCGACGCGGTCAAGACTTGCCCACACCATCACACTGGCGTCGGCGTGATCACGGTTTCACCTGAAGGCGAAAATCACATCGTGGTGGCGTCGGGTGCGAATATGGAAATGGATGCTGCGTGGGTGGACGAGCATGCGCACACCATTCGCGCCGCCGACGCGCTGTTGCTGCAGTTGGAAATTTCATTAGAAGCAAATCAACGCGCGGTGCAAATCGCCAATGACGCAAACGTCCCGGTAATTCTCAACGCCGCCCCCGCCCACAGCCTGCCCGACGAATTTTTGTCCGGCCTACATACGTTGATTGTCAATCAACACGAGTTCGAAATCCTAGGATCGCCGCCGGTGCCGCGGTTGATTGTGACTTACGGAAAAGAGGGCGCAGTTTGCATAGATACCATGCCTGACGGCACCGTTAAAAAAACCTGCCAAGCAAGCTACCCAGTGAATCCAGTCGATACCACCGCGGCTGGCGATGCATTTTGCGCAGCGGCGGCCGTCGCCAGTTTGCAAAGCCCAGTTGCTAGTGAATTTTTGAGCTGGGGCACCGCGGCTGGAGCTCTGGCATGCACGATCGTCGGCGCAATTCCGGCGCTGCCCAGTTTGGAACAAGTGACTGCATTGCGCGCCAGTGGCGATAAATCGCAAAGCACGAAGGATGGCAGCGAATCCGTCGGTAAGCTTCTTTGATGACAGTGAAACGGTCGCCTGAGGTTTGGTCGTGGCAAGAGCTGGTGCCCGCGCCCAAAGCGGATTTCCAGTCGAGTCGGGTGATATTAGAGTTGCCGGCGGTTGCTGGAACTGGTCAGATTTTTTGCGACGGCGTCGTTATTGCGGCAGTGAATTATTCGTGGGTGGCACAGCGTTTTGATTTGACTGAATGGCTTGGGAAATCCATACGGGTGGAGATCAAAGCCGATCCAAAGCAAAAATTTGCCGGCTTTTTGGCTGCGATTGATCATCCAGCGAAGGGTTTATGGATAGAACCGCGTTGGGAATTTTGCGGGCCGGTTTTTTTGGAAGCACCGCCTCAAATCACTTGGGCCGACGGCGTGCTTTCGGTTCAGGTCCGAACTTCCGGTGATGCGGAAGTTGCATCGGCATCGAAGGCGATTAAAAAGCACGCTTCGCACAAGGCTAATCTGCAATTACGAGTCGACTCACAAATCGCAATACTCGACGCCAACGGAAAATGCGAATTCCAAATCCCCGCGCCACCGGCCTGGTGTCCGGACGACCCACAAACTAGCCATCTGCAAATTGAACTCCTGACCGACGGCGCGATCAGCGACAAAGTTCAGGTTCCGTTCGCTCAATCCCAACTGCGGACAAATGGCGAATGGCTGCAGCTAAACGGCCAAGATTTCCAAGTCCGCGGCCTTCTGCACTGGGGCTACTACCCAGACCTGGCCGGCCCAAATCCAACCCAAGCCGAGTTACGTGACGAGCTAATACAGATGAAAGCGCGCGGCTTCAATCTGCTCAAAGCATGCTTGTGGCTACCAAACAAAGAGTTCTTAAATCTTTGCGACGAGGTCGGCATGGCGGTATGGATCGAATACCCGCTATGGGATGGGCCGCTGCAAGGTGGCGACGAGCTGGAGAAGGAAATTGAGACCTATACCAGCTGGGCGCGGCATGACTGCAATCATCCATGCGTCATCTTGCGCACCCTCACATGCGAAAACGATCGCGTCGACGCCACCGCCGCGCAACAAATTTGCGCCCGCATTAAGTCCATCGCGCCCGACGGTTTGATCAACGACAACAGCGCGTGGTTGGATTGCAATCACCACGCCGAATTTTGGGATGAGCACCCCTACCTACATGCGGCGCAGTGGCCGTGGTATTTGCAACGCCTGCAGCGCGCGTTGACCCAACGTGAGGCCAAACCGTTAATCCTCGGCGAAACCATGGCCTTCGATTCGCTCGACGATATAGATTCCCGCCTGGCTGCGGTTTCATTACGAGCGGAGCAGGCGACGTCTTTATTGCAGGTATTCCCCCACGCTGGTTACGTGCTATGCGCCGCGCGCGACATTCCGCAATCGCCGTTGGGGGTGCAGGATCAAGCGGGAGTTTGGAAGACCAATGTTGAGCAATGGCAATGGCAGAAAACGTTGGCGTCGAATCCAACGCCGCTGGATCGATCGACCTCCACCAGTTCGAACCAACCCGATCTACAAACCGCTGAGCACTCTTTGGATGGCCCCCGTAAACGCATTCCCGACGGCGTTGGCATGCGGCGTGAACTTGACGCCCAAACCATCGCCGAGCTGGAACAAGGTGCAATCATCATTCATCTCGCGGAACCGCGACCTCATTCCTGGCGCAATCCAGAACACACTTTTTGGAGCCCGGTGGCGAGTTGGGACGCCTGTTTTGAATCACTGAAAATCGATCTCTTTCAAAGCTTTTTATCCGGCCGCGCGCTGCAACCGCCACCGGCAGATCAAGCGCGAATTTTGGCCAGCGCGCGTGATGTGCATGATTTGCAAGGTGCGCAAAAAAACCAACCGTTTGTGTTTGCCGCCAGCGTCGGCAGCGGTCGACTATTGGTCAGCAGCTTGCGTTGGGATCACGCCGAGGGTCAGCAACTACTGCTGGATCTCGCCGCACGAATCACCAACCCCAACGACGAACTCGGCAAAAACTTACCGCAACTAAAACTCTCGCCACCGCCGCGTAGTTTTTTCCTAACAGGACCGTGGCAATTAAGCGGCGACGGCGTGCGCGATCAAAAGCAGATCATTCACGTCGGCACTATGCTGCAAAATCGCGGCGCGAATGCTTTCCAAGGTTGGGCGAACGCCGAGGCGGAATTTACTTTGCCGAACGATTGGCAAGGGCCAGTCATACTGCGCGCGGAGGGCGTCGGCGATGGGTTTTTGCTGTATTTGAATGATGAGCTGGTCGCCGAACATGGTCGACCGGGTTTCACTTGGGATGCCGGACGCGATGTGCCGGCGACTTTAGACTTGAGCCGCTGGATAAAACCCGGTCAGCCGACGCGCTGGCGCATCCGCACCAAGGATCACCGCGGCGCGGGCGGGATGATTGGGCCGCTTTATCTTTGCGCTGGCGACCCGGACGCCAACTTGCTCTACTGACGCCAACGGACCGAAAATACTCAAACCTGCTGACCGACGCCACCGGAACGGAAATTCGCCAACTAGCTGCATAAAATGACCAACCTGCAACTTCGCCAGCTCTGCAAATCGTTCGGAGAATTATGCGTGGTAGATCGTGTTGATCTGGAGGTACAAGACGGCGAATTTTTGGTGTTAGTCGGGCCGTCGGGTTGCGGCAAGTCGACGTTGTTGCGATTGATCGCGGGCTTGGAAGATGCCGAAGAAGGTCAGGTTTTTATCGACGGAAACGAGGTCAGTGAACTGGACCCTGGGCAGCGCGACGTCGCGATGGTGTTTCAAAATTACGCGCTTTATCCGCATATGACGGTGGCGAAAAACATCGGCTTTCCATTGCGCATGGCGAAGGTGGCGAAGCCGGAGGTTGCGGAACGGGTGGCGTCGGCGTGTCAGTTGTTGGGAATCGAAGCATTGCTGAATCGCAAACCGGCGCAGCTATCGGGCGGTCAACAACAACGCGTGGCATTGGCGCGCGCGATCGTGCGTCGGCCCAAACTCTTTTTGTTCGACGAACCACTTTCCAACGTCGACGCCAAGTTGCGGGCGGAAATGCGCGCTGAGCTTTCGCGATTGCATCAACGATTGAACGCGACGATGGTTTACGTCACCCACGATCAGGTCGAAGCGATGACTTTAGGCACGCGCATCGCGGTGATTCACCAGGGCAAAATCCAGCAAATCGGCACGCCGCTGGAGATTTACCAAACGCCCGCCAATGCCTTCGTTGCCTCGTTCATGGGGTCACCGCCGATGAATTTACTTCAATCCGACGAGGTGCAAATTGGTTTTCGACCGCATGATTGCGCGGTTTCTGAAAACGGCGCGTTGCATGTGCAAGTCGAGTTGGTCGAGGCCTTGGGTCATGAAAGTTTGCTGCATGCAAAAGTGATCGACGGAATTCTGAACGGTGCAATAGTTCGTCCTGCGCAGACTTTGGTTGCCTCGCTACCTTGCGAAATCGCGCTGACCATCGGCCAGCAAATCCGACTGCAGATCAAAACTAGCGCGCTGCATAAATTCCACGCCGAAAGCGGATCGCGCTTGGAATGAGCCGCCTGCTTGTATTGCTGATAACACTGGCTAGCGCCATGGCAAGCGCCGCCCAGGAGCCGGTCACTCTGCTCGTCATGTCCCACTAGCGCTGGCTTCAGATCGGTAAAGCGTCGTGGTGTGAGCGATGGGAGAGCTCGTTTGTTTCC
>JACNIZ010000057.1 GCA_014382805.1 Planctomycetota bacterium | reverse complement strand
GCGCGGTTGCTAACGGAGTTCCCCATGTGGGCCTTTATCGCACCGAGTTGCCGCTGATTCAGCGCAAAGGCGCCCCGCGCGAAGATTCGCTGACGAAATTCCACAGTAAAGTTCTGCGCACGGTGGATTCGATTATTTTCCGCCTACCTGATCTAGATCCAAGTACCGGCCTCGATCGCTTTTTCCCGGCTCGTGATGAAGGCGCCAAGCTTGGCCTGCGCGGGGCCCGCGTACTCTTCGACAACCCTGAAATGTTAGCGGTGCAAATCCGCGGCATTTTGCGCGCTTGCGAAGGTCGTCCGGTGCAAATCGCGGTGCCGTTTATCCTCGATTGCGCCGACCTCGACCGCATGCGCGATGCCGTCGAATCGGCGCGCGAAGAATTGCGCTTAGACGGCGTCGACGTTTCTCATCCGGTAGAGCTGGGAGCCGTATTCGAAACTCCGGCGAGTGCTCTGCTTGGCCGCGAAATCATGTCTAGCTGTGATTTTGCTATGGTCGGTTACGACGTGCTTTCGGAGTTGTTATTGGCCGCCGACTCCTCTTGCTTCCAAGATTCCGTGCGCCAGTTAGCCGAGCGTCCACATCCGGCTGTATTACGTGCGGTACGCAAATTGGTGCAACTCGCCGAAGGCCTCAATCGCAAAATTCGCATTTACGGCGAGCGCGTGACCATGCAACAGCACCTGCCGTTGCTGTTGGGTTTAGGCTTCCGCAACTTTGTGCTGCGGCCCGGTTTGCTACAAACCACTCACCAATTGCTCGAAAACCTAGATTTGGATTCCTGTGAGCGATTGGCGGAAGCAGCTTGCCGCACTTCGTCGTGCGACGAATTGGCTGCTTTGATTGCTAACCATCGCCCGGCAAGCTAAGCAGAACCAGCAACTTATTTGGAGTTGGGGACCAAATTGGCCGAAGCCGCTTCGAGCGCTTTAATCTTGGCTGCCTTGACTTCCGCCTTAATAAACGGCCGAATTTCGACGCCGTCCTGATCCATCTTTTTCAAGCCTGGATACATCACTAAAATGTGGCGCACGGTGGCTTTGTCGTCCTTGGCTTCGGCACCGCGTTCGTACTTGGTGATTTCCAAAACGTGGTAGCCGTAAACGGTCAAGAACGGACCGACCAGCTGATTTAATTTGCCGCTGTGCGAGTAGCGGTCAAAAGGTTGAACCGCGCGTTCGCGGCCCATGATGTAAACACCTTCAGGGTTTTCGGCTTCCCCATCGTCACTGTATTTCGCGACCACATCCACCCAAGCAGTTCCCGCCTTGATTTCCGAAACCGCAGCATCGATGCGCTGCTTCATCGCTGGCAAATCAGCTCGATACTTGCTTTCCATTACCTTCAAGGGCAGCAACGCCTTCACTGCATTTTGCAAATGCAGGTCCACCACGTTCTGACGAAAGCCCTGGTAATAAATGACCATTTCATTCAACTCCGCCGACGTAATCGCAACCCCGTTCACGTCCAGAATCGGACGATTACTGGTGTAGGGTGTAGTGGCACGAGGCAAATTCGGTCGCGGTTGATTTGGATCCGGATCCAACGCGGCATCACGGCCTTGGCCGAAGCGACTGGCGTCTTGCTGGCCGATATTGCGCACTACGCCTTGGTTTGGGGCGGCGCCGGGCGCGGCTTGTTGGGTTGGAGCTGGTTGCGGGGTGGCAGCTTCAGCTTCGGGGGTGGCTTCCGAGGCTGGAATCAAAACCGGAGTCGGCTTGCCGCGCTTGTGCGCTTTTTCCTTACCACGGTTTTGCGGCGTTTCCTGGGCGCCCGCCAAAGACGCCATGAGCAAACTGGATATCATCCAAACTAGGGGACGGTGAACGGACTTCATTCCTCGATTTTAGTGCCATCGGCGTCGCCTTTAAAAGCTTTTGACAACACTTCCGACGGCTCCATCACCGGCATGGTGCCGTGGCGCAGTACTGTTTCCATCAATTCCATGCGACCAGCCCAATAAAGGAAGGCACACAATAGGGCGACGATCCAAAAGGATCCAATCCAGGCGCCGACCAGTAACATCACCCACAGCAACCAGTTACTGATGGTGACGGCGGCGCGGGTGGCGGCGGGGGCCGGCGCGTAACGGGATAGCCAAGCGCGCAAAATACGTCCGCCGTCTAACGGGAAAGCGGGCAGCAAATTGCCCAATCCCAGTACCAAATTGATGGCTGCAGCCGAATCGGCGAAGTTGCCGGGAATGAGCCAGCAGCCCAGTGCCAGCAGCAAGTTGGCAATTGGGCCTGCTGCGGCGACTGGTGCTTCCAAATGCGGGTTGTCGCGTAACCCATCCATCCGCGCCATTCCACCTAGCGGCCAAATGGTGATGTCAAAAACGGTCAGTCCTAAACGACGGCCCACCAAGGCGTGGGCTAATTCGTGAGTCAGCAGCGAAACGCCTAGGGTCAACAGCAGCACTAATAGCTGTCCAGTTGCGCCAGCATCGGTGTGTTGAGAAAAATTCCAAACCAGTAGCAGTAGCAGAACGAATACCGCAGGCGATACGCGGATTGGAATTCCCAAAAGGGAGCCAACGCGAATCGGGCGGAAAAGGCGGCTAATCAAGGATGGTTTATCGACTTCCCACCTTAGTCGTCGCACGCTGTCGAGCTTTTTCGTCGAGGATGCGCTTACGCAGGCGGAGATTTTGAGGTGTGACTTCGAGTAACTCGTCGTCATCAAGATACTCGAGAAAGGCTTCCAATCCCATATTACGTGCCACCCGGATGTTATCCATCACATCTTTGTTGGCCGAGCGCACGTTGGTCAGCTTGCGTTCACGAGTAGCGTTTAAGGTGATGTCCTGTTCCTTATTATTTTCGCCGACGACCATGCCGTTGTAAACCATTTCCCCCGGCTGCACGAAAAATTCACCGCGATCTTCCAGCGACCGCAGCGCATAACCAGTGATTCGACCGGTGCTACTGCTAACCAAAACGCCGTTGTGGCGACTGGCCAGGTCACCTACCCAAGGCCGGTGGCCGTCGGCGCGTGAGCTGAGCACACCTTCGCCGCGGGTCAAACTGAGCAGTTGGGAGCGCGCACCGAGCAAGCCACGAGTGGGAATGCGCATGTGCAGAGTTGCGCGTTTGCCGCTGCGTATCATGTCCGAAATGTCGGCGCTGCGACGGCTGAAAAATTCAATGACCTTGCCTAACGCGTCTTCCGGCATTTCGACTTGAGCGTCTTCTTCCGGCTCAAAATCTTTGCCATCCACCTGCTTGATTAAAACCCGCGGCTTACCAACGGCGAACTCATAGCCCTCGCGCCGCATGTTTTCGATCAAAATGCCGAGGTGCAAAACACCGCGTCCGGCGACCAAAAATCCACCGGACAAAGCCGGCAAGATGCGCAAGGCCGGATCCATCATGCCGGCCCGATCCAAACGTTCGGCGACCTGGCGTGAGGTCACGAATTTGCCCTCTTGACCCGCAAACGGGCTGTCATTGGCCAGGAACTCCATTTCGATAGTCGGCTCTTCCACCGTAATCGGCGGCAGTTGCTCCACTAAATCCAAGTGGCACAAGGTGTCTCCTAGCCCTAACGGGTCCAATCCAGCAATGCTCGCGATGTCACCCGCGCGCACCTCGGTAGCGGCCACTCGCTCCATGCCTTCGAAGCGATAAAGCTCCTTAATTCGACCCCGGTTCCGCTTGCCATCATTGGCAATGCGCATGACTTCCTGACCCTGGCGCAATACACCGCGCCGGACGCGACCAATTCCAATCCGGCCGACGTAATTATCCCAATCCAAAGTGCTGATCTGAATCTGCATCGGTCCATCGCCATCCAATTCTGGCGCAGGCACAGTGGCCAAGATTTGATCCAGCAACGGCGCCATGTTCTCGCCAATTACCTTTTCGTCGGTCGAGGCCCAACCGTTCCGCGCACTGGAATAAATGACTGGAAAGTCCAACGCCAATTCTTCAGCGCCGAGTTCTACAAACAAGTCAAACAACTCGCCTAGCACTTGGTCTGGGCGCGCTTCTTTGCGGTCCATTTTGTTGACCACCACCAATGGCAAAAGCCCGCTTTCGAACGCCTTTTGCAAAACGAAGCGCGTTTGCGGCATCGGGCCTTCGAAAGCATCGACTACCAGCAGCACGCCGTCGGCCATGGAAAGCACACGTTCTACCTGGCCGCCAAAGTCGGCGTGACCGGGCGTATCAATCAAATTGATGTGAACCCCAGCCCATTCAATCGCAGCATTCTTCGACAGAATGGTGATGCCGCGCTCCCGCTCCAAATCATTGGAATCCAGCAAACGGTCGGTTGTTTCAGTGCTGCGTTGCAGAGCTCCGGCAGTGCGGAACAAGCAATCGACCAAGCTGGTTTTGCCATGGTCAACGTGCGCAACGATAGCCACGTTGCGAATGGAGGTGGAAATGCTCATGGTCTAAAACGACGATCCGAAGAGCATGCCAGCAAAAGAGCTGACTGGCTGTCCTTCGCGCACGTCTTCCAACGCGGCGGTCAACAACTGCAATGCTTTCATCATTTCGTCGTAGGCGATCTCTTCGCTCAGCAATTTGCCGACGGTTCCCTCGCCTTCAATCAGGCGGTTAGAAACTTGTGACAGGTCAGCTAGCAGCTGGGTGGCGTCGCGGGCCAGGTCGGGGTCGGTGAGAATTGCTCCAAGCAGACCACGGCCGGAATTGGCTTCTTCGATGGTAGTGCGCAGAGTGGATGTAGATTGTCGCAGATCGGTCAGAATTTGTGCGGCATTTGCACGCATTTGTTCGTCATAAACCAAAGCACCCGCCAAGCCACCGCCTTGAGAGATTTGTTTGGAGATCTCGCTCATCAAGGCGAACACCTCGGTGCCGTCGGCCAGCAGCTTTGCTAAATGGTCGCGCGCCTTTTGATCGGTGGTCAGTAAACCGACGATGCC
>JACNIZ010000252.1 GCA_014382805.1 Planctomycetota bacterium | reverse complement strand
TACCCCGGGTAGGTCTAGGGCCGGGGGCGGCGGCGTTCCCAGCGGCATTCTCACAGCGCGGATGGCTCGCGGCATGCCGCCTTATGACGCCGCCCGCCTCGGTGTGCATTTGCACGGCAGTTCCGGAGATCTGGCCGCCGCCGAATTGGGGCAAGAATCGCTGATCGCCTCCGACCTCATCCGCTTCCTACCCGCCGCCATCCGTCAGCACCCAACTGCCTCCTGAAGTCATGCTGCATCTGTTTCTCGTTTTTTTGGCCGTGCCCAGTGCTCCCTTTGCGGGAATTCCTCAAGTTAGTTCGGAGGCCTCCCCGCAGCTGCTGGACCTGGCTGAAGCGCTCGCCCCGTCCTACGTCAACGATGGTCCTGGTCCTGCCGATGAAGCCGTTTCTCCGCTGTTGGAACTGCTGCTAGCCCTGCCCAAAAACCACCCATACGCCGACGCCGACGTCACCTTTGCCATCGAACGGCTGACGCCCAACCTCAAAGAAATCCACACCGATCGGCTTGCCGACGGCCTGCTCAAAAACGATTTCGCCGACCCCAACCTTGCAGCGGAAATGCTTCTGGCTGCCCCGTATTCCGAGGCCCGAGTCGGATTGGCGCGTTTCGCCCTTGCTGAAGGATTACGGATTCCGCGCCGTGCCGATGCCGTCGGCAGGATTTTGGCCGCAGAAGGCCGCAATGGGTTGGACCGATTGCGACCACTTTTGCACCCCGAATCCAACCCGGCGATACTGAAGCGAATCTATTTTTATTGGGCCGGTATGGCCACCGCCGACGACCTGCCTTTTTTGGAAGAACTTGTCTTGCAAGGACCGGGCTTATGTCGTGAGTTTGCACTGCAAACCTGGGCGCGGGTGGAAACTCGTCCCGAAAAGCGGCTAGAGATCTTCCGTCACTCGGCCACCTCCGGCACCAGTTATCGCAGCGTAGTGGTGCGCCTGTTGGCCACTAATGGTTTTAGCTCCGACTTGGCTGAACATATCAAATCCATGCTGACGGCGCCGCGACCCGAAAACCGTCGCCTGGCCTTGGATGTACTGCCTTATGTGGCTGGCCCCAAGGCTGTGTTGGAGCAGTATCACTCGACTAGCCATCCATCCGATTCACTGGATCAACAAGGGCGCTGGATGGTGCGGTTGGGCAGATTGGAGTTGCCTGAAGCGCGCCAAATAGCTGCCGACTGGTTACTGAAAAACGGATGGCGGCACCTGCGCTATGGGCTGGCAGTAGCCAAGACGTTGGCCGCAACCGATGCGCTGGACGACGTACTCGGCTCCTTCCTTAGTAAGGATGGCCCGTCGCTGGAGCTCAAATTGATTTTGGCCGGCGGACGCATGCTTTATTCACAAGACGCTGCAGATTATTTGCGCGAACAACTGCCGCTGGCGACGACTATGCACGCGCTACGAATTTGCCAATTGCTCGCCCAATCGGGAAATCCCGATGACCTGCGCAGTCTGTACGACTTTGCGATGAATCCCGGTAATGGAAGCATGGCGCGCGCCGAGGCAATCACCCAGTTGGCCCAAACTCAACAGGCGACGACCTATTTGCCGCGCTTAGTAAGTCAGGCGCAGTTGGATTTCGAAACGGCGGAAGCGCTGGTCGGCGGTTTAGTTCGTTATGGCGAGGCGGATTTGCGAGCGACAGGGTTACAGCTGGCACTTCACGGCCTGCCAAATTTGAATGGTGAAGAGAATAGAGGCTTAGCCTACGCGGCGTGGCGAGCTCAAGCAGCCAACCCTCGAGTCAACGAAGCGAAGGCTTTGATCTCCGCGCTGAATGATTTGCTCAGCCAGGCTGCAGAGCCATTTTCCGACGGCAACTGGCCGGATCCGCGAGATCTAAGTTTGGAGTTCCCGGAGCTAGTTTTACTCGCCCAAGCTGCAGCGTCGTCGTCGTCGTCGGAGTTTTATAAGCATGTTCCGCAGGCTACGCAACAGGTGTCATCGGCGGCGGTTTTTGTGTGCGCGGAAGCTGCTTTGGCGGCGGCTCCTTCTACCTCGCTGGCGTTGGCATCGCAACTTGCTTCACGCCGCGGCTTGGCGCGCAATGCTCGTCTGCGCACCCTAGGTTTGGTCGCCCGGGCTGCCGAAGCGTGCGGACAAACCCAAGCTCAATTAGCCGCTTTGGATCGAATCATGGCGATTTTGGCCAAGGATCGCAGCCAGCCGACGCTTTTGGAGCTGGCTTACGGCATGGCGTTTTCCAGCCCCCGTGGCTGGTTATTGCCCCAGGACCAGATCGCCCAAGCACGCTTAATTGCCCATGCCGCCGCCCAGGATCCAGAGGGCGGTCGCACCCCGGCTCTGCGCATGCTTGCCTCAGGCGGGTGCCCAACCGCTACCTTGATTCGGGCCATCGAATTGCTGCTCGTGCCAACGGAAGACGATTCGGATTACATCTTCCCCAGCAATGCGTTTTTGGCCGAAGATTTGGCGTTGAAAGCCATTGATATGGAGCCTGAAAATCTGCGCGCCCGCTTTTTATTGGCGACCGCTTTCCGGGCCGAAGACAGCCCGCAAGAAGCCATTGCCAGTTTGAACGAGGTGATCCGCTTAGCTCCTGCCGAAAGCCCGTACGCCCTGACCGCCGCTGAACTCAAGCGACAACTGCTCACGGACACCCCACAAGAACACTAGGATGTACCCCATGCCTCGCCCAATCCTTTTCGGCTCAGTTGCGTTGCTGCTGTGGGCTGCTAGTCAAACCCTGAGTACCGCCCGGCCGACCTCGAGGTGGCAAGAGCCCGAAACAGGCCAATCGGCTCAAGTGAAACCAGGCTCCCAGGTCACCCAATTGCTGGCCGAGCTGGCGCAGAATGGCGTACATTTGGACATGCAGCGCAAGTTGATTGAGGTCAACGCCGAAGTTTGCCAAGACCGTGAGCCGTTGGAATACCTGCTGGTGGCGCAAAATGGCAAAGACCACGAAAGCTTGCTCAAAAGCAACTCAGTGTCGGCTCAGGCATTAAATACCGCAATGTTGTTGCTGGGCGTCGAAGCTGGCAAAAACGTCGAGTACAAAGAGGTGGATCCGCCGCCAACTCAAGAAGAGTTTGAGGCTGGTGCGTCCTTATACGAGGTGAGCCCACCGTCCGGTTCCGGTTTTTACCTTTATGTCGCCTGGCAAGGCACCAACGCCGACGGTGAGGCTGAGCAGTATTTCTACCGCGCCGAAGATTTGATCGTCAACGTGGCTGGCGATCGGCCCTATCAACGCGGCAAGTGGATTTACCTAGGGTCACGATTTATTCGCCCGCACAAAGATGCCGAGGAGTTTTTTGCGGCCGAGGGCGAGGGCAATTTGATCAGCGTTTGCTATTTCAGCCCGGCCAACCAACTTCTCACCGGGGCTGACCCTGAAGCAGACAACCAATACATTTGGTATCCGAACATGTTTTTGCTTCCGGAAATCGGAACCAAGGTACAGTTCCTGATCAGTTCGGAGAAACTAGAATCTGCGCCACCGACGGTTTCCTCCGCGAATAGTCCCCCCGAACAAACTTCAAAGTGAGCCCTGATCCTGTCAAAACTGGACTGCTATTGGTTGGCGTCCGTGGTTCCATTGGTACCACCGTTCTGCATGGGTTGGAAGCCCTGCGCGGCGGCCAAGCGCCTACTGGTTTGGTTACCGAGACACCACAGTTCTCGAACACGGATTGGGCCGACCTTGGTCGCTTTCGAGTGGTCGGTTGGGATATTGGCGGGGATTGCCATCGGGCGGCCGAGGACTTGAGCCGCATCGGCGTTTTACCTGCTGATTTACTTGAGCTATGCGCTGGTGTGCGCGATCGCTTAAACGTATCGGTTGCACCCGGGATTCCGGAACCCGAGGATTCGAACATGGCCGACCGCGCTAGCGTCGACCGCTTGGCGCTTTCCTTGCCAGACGCTGTTCAAGCCTTGCGCGACGACATCCGTTCCTGGAAACAGGACGAAGGTATGCGCCGCATGGTGGTGGTTTATTTGGCGACCGCGGAGCGTCAGCGCAAGGTTCCGGAAGAATGGCTGGACGAGTCCGCTGACCCAATGGAGTTGCTGAAAGATGCGCCACACGATTTGTCGCGCTCGGTGCTTTACGCCTTAGCCGCGATTGCCGAAGGGGTGCCGTTTGTGAACTTCACTCCGGCTCCTGGGGGCTCTATTCCTGCCGTCGCAGGTTTCGCTAAGCGCAACGGAGTCCCTGTTTTAGGCAACGACGGCAAAACTGGCGAAACCTTGATAAAGACTGCGCTGGCGCCGATGTTCCGCGACCGCGGCCTAAACGTGATGGCGTGGGAAGGCTACAACATGCTCGGCAATCGCGACGGAGCTGCTTTGGCGGATCCAGATCGCAAAGCGGGCAAGTTGGCGAATAAGAGTCATGTGATTCATTCCATTTTGGATAGCGAGCGCGTGCACTCCGGCGTGTCGATTGAATTTGTGCCTAGTTTGCATGACCTGAAAACGGCGATGGACTTTGTTCATTTTGAAGGCTTCCTTGGCGCAAAAATGCAGCTGCAATTTACTTGGCAAGCTAGCGATTCGGCATTGGCGGCGCCATTGGTGTTGGATTTGGCGCGCCTCGCTTTGCTGGCCCAAGAGCGCGGTGAAGGTGGGCAGCTAAAGGCGGCAGCTTCGTTCTTCAAGGATCCGCTGGGCGTTAAAGACCACGACTTCCATCGTCAAATGGACCGCTTGCGAGCTTGGGTGCGCCATGCGGCTGAGCCATCTTGATTTTGAATTGCCGGAAGAGTTGATCGCTCGTCGGCCGTTACAGCGGCGCGATCAGTCACGACTTTTAATTCATCATTGTCAAACGGAGAAAACTCAGCATCGCAAGTTCAGTGATGTGCTCGATTACTTTTGCGACGGCGATCTATTGGTGCTAAATAATTCCCAAGTGGTGCCTGCGCGTATGTTATGCCGCAAGCCAACGGGAGGCGCGGTCGAAGGATTGTGGCTGAACGCTCGCGCCGATGGCACAGCCGTATGCATGTTGTCGGGCGGTCGCTTGCGTGCAGGGGTCGAGCTGCAATTCGCCCAAGAACAAAATGGCGAGGTTCATTTGTTAGGCAATGGCCCGCAATTGTGTTTGCAAAAAAAGCTGAATGCTGGTCGTTGGGTGATTAAAAATTCAACCGATCTGGATTGGCATAGTTTGTTAACTCAAATGGGCCATACGCCGCTACCGCCTTATATTCGTCGATTGCGGCGCGATGCCGGCGAGGCGGAAGATAGCGAAGAAGATCGGCGCCGGTATCAAACTGTTTGGGCAGAGCGGCCGGGTTCGGTGGCTGCGCCTACGGCCAGTTTGCATTTCACGCCAGAGTTAATCCAGGCGCTCAAAAACAAGGGCGTGAAGTTCACACACATCACCTTGCATGTAGGTGCTGGAACTTTTCTTCCGGTGGAGGCCGCCAGGGTAGAAAATCATCAAATGCATGCAGAAAAATTCGGCCTAAGCGCCCAAGCTGCCACGGACTTATTTGAGGCGCGAAAGGAAGGGAAACGCATTGTCGCCGTCGGGACTACTGCTTGCCGCTTATTGGAAAGTTTGCCAGCGGAGCCGTCGGAATCGATGGGGGAAACGGATTTATTCATTTTGCCCGGACACGATTTTCGTTGGACGGACGCATTAATCACCAATTTCCACACACCTAAAAGTACATTATTAGCGCTGGTTGCTGCATTTGTCGGAAAAAATATCGGCCCTAATATCGGTTTAGAGCGGGTACACGGGGTGTACCGCCAGGCGATAGAAGAAAATTATCGCTTTTATTCCTATGGCGACGCCTCATTGTGGCTCACATAGCGGTTTCGACTCTCTGAGGCATCCTATTTTTTCTCCTCAACGCCAGTAAAAATGGCATGATGGAAGTCTCCCTCTCTAGCTCGCTTTGCCCCTGGTGTGCCCAGGGCATTGCGCGCTTTCTCTGGTCCATTCCCCTAAGTTCATGAATTCTCGCTACCCACTAGCCGTGGTAGGCCTTTTTAGTTTTGGCCTCGCGGCATCACTCCCTGCTCAAGGGGTCATCCACCAGTGGTTCGGTGACGCCCGCTACGACGGCCTTGGTCGTGCGGTTAGCAACGTTGGCGACGTCGACCTAGATGGTGCAGACGACGTACTTGTTGGCGCACCTCTAGATGATGTTAACGGAACTGATGCAGGTTTGATTCGTCTTTACAGCGGCGGCACCGGAAACATTCTTCGCGAATGGAACGGTTGGGCTGGTCAGGATGAATTGGGCTTTGCCGTAAGTGGCGCCGGTGACGTCAACCGTGATGGTGTTCCCGATTTGATGATTGGCGCTTACCGCGCTGACTTCAACGGCGGCGGCTCTGGCCGCGTAACGATCATTTCTGGTTTCAATTGGTCTTTGCTGCGCACCTACGACGGCCTTGCCAATAAAGATTTCTTTGGCTACGAAGTAGCTGAATTGGGAGATGTCGACAACGACACTTACGACGACTATGCCATTACTGGAATCCAGTACGACTTTGGCACCATCTTTCCAGGAAACGGCAAAGGCTACGTAAAGATTTACTCTGGCCAAACCGGCGCGGAAATCTATCACTTGTCTGGCGCAGCCAACGAAGATTACTTCGGCTACTCGGTTGCTGGCCCTGGTGACATCAACCTTGATGGCCATGATGACATCCTGATTGGCGCTTACGGTGTAGATGCCAATGGCAGCAATTCAGGTCAGGTTTTGCTCTATTCGGGCGCTGACTCTTCGCTATTAGGTTCTTGGAACGGCGATGCAGTTGGTGACAAGTTGGGAATCAGCGTAGAAGCCGCTGGCGACGTCAACGGTGATGGCGTACCTGACTTCATTGCCGGGGCACACCACACCGACCAAAACGGAAACAACTCGGGTAGTGCTCGGGTTTACTCCGGCGCAACTGGCGCCACTTTGTACACCTGGTATGGCGACGCTGCAGAAGATCTCTTCGGCATGTCGGTCGCAGGCGGTGGCGACATGGATGGTGATGGCTACGACGACCTTTTGGTCGGCATCCGCCACGATGACACCAACGGCGACAACTCTGGCGCCGCACGTGCCTTCTCCGGTATCGATGGCTCGGTCCTTTGGACTGCACTCGGCACATCCGGCGATGACCTGCTCGGTTTTGCGGTAGCAGTTTTGGGCGACGTCAACGGTGACGGCATTGATGACTGCGTGCTTGGCGGCTCGCAATACAACAACGGTCCTGGTCCTGGTAACGGTGTGGTTCAAGTCATTGACCCGACCGACATTCCACCACCACCTCCGCCTCCATTCCCGAACTTGCCTTCCACCTACGTGGCAATCGGCACTGGTTATGCGGATAATCTCGACAGCCACGCTGGTACTGTGCCTTCGCACTTCGGGATCAACGCATTGCACGGGCTGTTGCGCACCGACGACCCGAACGCTTGGTGCAACATTGGACAAAGCGGTCCATGTACTGCCGGTTCTGCCAACGTTGGACCCTTGTCTGGTTCCTTTGACTTAGAGTTAGGTTCCGCTCCGGGTTCGGCTGGTAGTTACGCAACTGCAAGTGGTTTGGTCATAGGCCTCGATGGCGGCGGTTCTAGCAACTACGAGCTTGATTTCTGGGCTTACAACCTCGGCGAAGAACAAGACGACGACGACGGTGTTTTTGTAAGTACCGACGGCGTCAACTTTGAGCGCGTAGGCGGCGGCTGGTTCAACCTGCCAACCAACACCTGGACTCACGTCACAGGCGTAGCTCTGGATTCCAGCAGCGTTGACGTTTCTGGTGAGTTCTACTTGCTCATCGCTCAAAGCGATAACGTCGCAATCGGCGCTGGCGACGGCATCCTGATCGACGACATGAACATCGTTCCCGTTGCATCTGGTTACCAGTTGACCACCATTACTCCTGGAACTGCCGGCGTAACCAATTTCATTCAGGTGGAAGGCGCTACTCCTGGTGAAACCTCTACCTTTGGTTACGGCTTTGGACTGGGTTCATTCCCTGTGCCAGGTTGTGCTGGCTTGACTGTAGACATGGGCTCGCCAACCTTGATCGGTACCAAGGTAGCCAACGCTGGTGGCTCTGCCAGCATTGGTGTCTTTGTGCCGTCGGCGGCTTCGGGCATTACTGCCTACGTGCAGGCGGTTGAACTGTCTACTTGTCAGAAAACCAACCTTTACACAATCTCTTTCCCATAGGGAAACTGGCATTCATTAACCGAATGAGGGCTGTCGCATTTTGCGGCAGCCCTTTTTTCATGCGGATTCCCTAAGAACGATATATTCGTGTTTACTTAGGGCGGTTGCCTTAAGGAAACTCTGATTCATTCCGATCGGCGAGTCTGCGGCGTAAATCGCCAGCTTCGGCGTTGCTTCATCTCGGCTGTAGCGAGGCTACAGCCTTCGATTCGCGCCTTGAATCTAACGATTTCCACTCACAGCCTCACTCGCCCGAATGAATCAGAGCTTCCCTAACTTTATTGATACTCGATCGAGCGCTTTGTGGAAGCGCTTAGAAAAGGCCCCTTCGGTAATCCCTAGCTGGTGCGCAGCCTCCTTGCCGCTTAGCCCTTCGTAGACCTTAAGCAAAATGGCTTCGCGCAACTCTGGGGGCAACTCGTACAAAACCCCGCGTACCTGCTTTTCCGTTTCGCGACGTCTTTCGTCATGCGAAACTCCCGGTTGGCTACGCGACAGGGCCTCAAACAATCCGATTTGCTCTGAGTTTGCCGAGCCACTCATCGCCGCTTCGGGAAAGGGCAGACGCTTCGCTTTGCGGCCGGCGTGTAACAACTTATTGCGCAAGATTGAGGCTAGCCAACGCTGTAAAGTCCCCGATCCGCGGTATTCAAATTCATGGATTTTGTGCGCCGCCCCGATCCAGACCTCTTGTAGCAAATCATCTTCGTCGATGGTGGCTCGCACCGCATCAGGCAAGCGAAAATGCAGCAGAGTGCGCAACCGTGATTCACAACGCGCAAGTAAATCAAACCAGCCGCGCTCGGCATGTGTGCCAGAGTCCCGCACCTGTTCTAGCAACTGGCGCGTAATGTCAACTTGCGGTGTAGGCTGCTGTGAGGAACGGGGAGGCTGACAGGAGTGGGTGGGCTTATCGCTCACCGTGGTTTAGCAAGCAGCCTGCATAATTCGCACCATCGAGACTTCAATCTCTTCGGCGATGTCGGCGAGCTGAGGGCACTCAAACATCGCAAGCATAATTGTCGGCTTGATAGTGGAAAGCCAGGTTTTGCCATCGCGGCGAAATACCGAAATGCGGCAAGGCAATGCCGTCGAAATTTCGAGCAGGTTATTTAACACCTCAGCTGCATGTGGCGGCGAGCAAACTTCGATGACGCGTACTGGATGCTCGAACGCAATACCTTTGCTGTTTAAGGTCGCGTGAATATCTAGGTCGGCAAGGACTCCAAACTTTTCTGCAGGAGCCGCGGCGAGTATTGCATCGGCGGCTGCTTCAGGGCTTAGAGAGCTTTCAAAAGTAATGACAGATTGAGCTAGGGTCACGACAAGAATGGGTTTGGGTACAAATTGGCTGTGGGCCGCACCCATTTTAGTCGATTGACTCCTTATTCGCCGCCTTGCAGTAACTTAAAAATTTCGTCGTCTTCGAAGTCAGCCTGGCTGAACAAGTAGGCTGAATCGGTCAGGTTGTCGCCAACTTTGCCGCACCATAGCACTGCATCTACGCTTGGGTGCTTGCTCAGGAAATCTTTAATCTGACGCCGGGAGGCTTCATCGGATGGGCCGTAGAGGCCGAGCGATCGTCGCGCCTGTGCGCTTATCTCAACTTCCCACTCGCTTGATTCATGCAGTTCCTGGTCGAATACGCCTAGCACCCCATAATTGGACTGTTGCAGGTGTTGAATTAGCCCATTCATGTGCTCAGCATCTTCAGGATTGTGACGGCTGAGTTCATCTAACATCAAGATATAGCCATTGCCACGTTCGCGGGCGAGTTCCTTTCCTGAACCAGAATCGATGGCGTTATTCAAGTCTTCGCTGGAACGAGAGCTCCCAATTTCGCGGTGCACGGCACGGAAGTTGGGCAAAAGCCAGGCAGTCTTGGTGGGCGTTTCGATGTCATGAGTGATAACGACTTGATTGCCAGAATAAGTAATTTGGGGCATCGTTTGTTGCGGCATTTCCACCTGCTGCATGGCGATAGGAGCATGTACGCGATTCCCATTTTCTCTAGCGTTCGCGGCAGCGGCCTTGGCTGCCCGAACCTGCGAGGTGATTTGAGCGTACCGATGTCCCGAACGCTGTTCCTGAATCGAATAAGCCCCTGCGAAAGCAACTCCCATCAAAATAGCTAATGACAAGCCAATGACTACACCCCGATTAGGGTTGGCAGCAAACTTCCTTTGTTTCCTCAGTGACTCTTTAACCTGAACGCGCTTTTCGGTTATGGCCTGTTTGCGAGCAGAAAAATGCACCTGCGCTTTGCGTCGAGCTTCGCGTGCTGCGCGTCTAGCCGAGCGGGCGGCCATGCGCGCCTGGTGAGCGGCATTCAGGGCATGCATGCGAGCCGAACCAGGAACTGGTGGCGGCATGTTATCTACCGACTTTTCAGCATACGCGGCGGTCATCGGGCCAGGTTGATAAGTAGGGCCAGGAACATAAACTACCGGAATTTCGGAGGCAGGAATAGGTTGCGGTTCAACTGGAGTGGCGAAGTCTGGAACCGGCGGCGGCGTCATTACGTCGGGCTCGACGGCAAAGCCACCCATCGAAGGCAAGTCGGCTGGCTTAAGCTCAAACGGGTCGGCCGCGGCTTGAATGGTGCGTACATCGCGCAACATTTGGCCGGCGTCCAGGTAGCGACTGTTCAAGTCAGCCATAGCACGGCGAATTACCCACTGCACAGTATTCGGGCACTGTTTGGTGACCGAACTCAAGCTACCGTGAGCGGGGAAGGAATCCTCAATCAGTGAAAAAAGCACTGCGCCGGCACCGTAGAGGTCAAATCTTGCACCATCCACATCTTGAACCTTGGCACCCTTCAAGGCCTGACGAACCAATTCTGGGTCGCGGAAATACTCGGTACCGTGAGTGGTCAGCGTCATCGCCGACGTCAACGGAGTGACCAAACCCAAGTCCACCAAGTGGGCGCGACCGTTGCGAATCACTACATTGTCCGGCTTAATATCCTTGTGCCACAATCCACCGTTATGGAAGCTTTGCAAGGAAACCAACAAATCGCCGACGTAGCTCAAAGCCTGCTTGATCTGTTTGCTGCTTAATCCCTTCGGCCCGGCCAGCGCATGCATGCGTTCCGAAACCTTGCTCAGGTTTTCACCCGCTACGTAAGGCATGACATAAAAATAGCGACGCTCATCTAGCCCATGTTCATACACCATGCCCATTTGCTTGGCGGATTCAAGGGCCCGGCTTTCACGTACGATTTGCGAAAGATTGGAACCTTCATCGAGGGTAAAGCACTTAATCACGACTTGCGCCGCAACATCTTTACTGTTACGAGAAAGTGCCGCCCGCTTGTCGTCGCTAGGGTTGGCTACATACAGCTTGGCACCTGAGCCACCACTAGGAAGGCTGCCAACTACCTTGTATCCATCAAAGCCTTGCCCCCGTTTTGGCTTGTCTGGACCAGGAGTATGCAAGGATGGCTTCGCTTTTGCCATCGCCGCAATTTTTGGCTGGTTGGCATTTTTAAGGTTGTCCTTATCTTTTCGCAGTTCAGCTCGTTTGGCTTGATATGCAGCCTGAGCTTTTTTCCGGGTGGCACTGGCATAGGATTCCACTTTTGGGCTCTCCTTGCGCGCTTTCATTGGCCGAGAGATAAAGACTTCCCAGAAGTTGCCGATGAATAGTTGATAGATCAGGCGGACACAGCGCAGTAATGCGGTTTCCAACGCGTCGCCGTAATGACGGGCAGCTGACCACCGGCCCAAGATGATGGCAAGGACTATGCGAGGAACGTTGAAGAAAACCCTGAAGATCCCTACTACCAATTGGAATGCATCGCGGACGCTTTGAAAGGCGAAAACAATGGCTCCGCCAACGATCCAAAATACAATTCCGAGCAAATGAAACGCGGCAAAGGCTGCAAGGGCTATTGCAGCTATGGCTCCGAGAATCGCGACTATGGGTAGGGAGAGGGCGCTCACCGATGTTCTAGAGTGCTGGGCCCGGGCGAGCTATCCACTTGGGCGTGGAAAACTTCGGCTAGAGCCTCGTCAAAGAGGGTGTCAGTTGCCTTCTTGGGATTTAACTCCAGGCCGTTTCGGGATGCCTCCAACAACTCCTCTTCGGTGAAAGAAAAGGTTCCAATAATCTCCTCGAGATGGCGCCGCAGCACATCGCGCACCTTCGCCAGGCGGCGGCTGACGGTGGGCTCACTGATGCCGACGGATACGGCGACGTCTTTGCCGCTGAGTCCGTCAAATACCCGCATCCTATAGATAGAGAAGGCCATGAAATCGCATTCGCCTTCGGCCAGCCGGATCGCAGCATGAACCTTGGCGCGGAATACAGCCGCTTCATAATTCGCATCCGGCGTCGGTGAATTGCCCGAAGTCCATGTCTCATCAAGGCTTGAGGGCCTTTTCCCCGAGCCACGCTTGAGCGCATTGCGGCGATCCAGCTCATCACCAAGGGTGTGACGGGCGATGGCGAGCAGCCAGGTGGAAAAACGTGCGCCCTTAGAAGGGTCGTGGCGGTCAATAGCGTCACTCAGGGCCGCCAGGGTCTCCTGGGACACATCTCGCACCGTTTCAGGTCCAATCATGCCGCGGCCCCACCGCCGAATCGTGCCTTGCAATACAGGCCCAAAAATTTGCCACAACTCAAACCAGGCTTCCGGGTCACGGGCTTTGAGGCGGTCAATAAAACGAGAGCTGAGACTTTGAACCATGGTGTGGGTAGGGGTGGAGGACTGGGAGTCCCTTGTCCATCGTACCTACGGAGGAAAAATGCGGTCAAAGGTGAAATCCTGGGGGGATTGCTCCCAATCAGTTTTTGCAGGTCGGAAGTGCCGACCCAACACTAGATCGACACTCCTTTCGACCATGAAGATCAAAACAGCCATGTTCAGCATACTCAAACCTTTTTTACGCCTCGCGCTGGTCATGCTCGTGATCGCCGGTATTGCAGCTGTAGTAGCTGGTCCGGAACGCATGCACGCCGTGGCACACCAAGTCCAAACCGAAATCAGTCAGGCCATTGACAGCAAGATTGATGATCCGGTTGCCTTGCGCTCCCAACTCCGCCAGCTGGAAAAAGAATACCCGCAGCGGATTTCGCAGGTGCGCGGAGACCTTGCCGAGCTGGAAGGTCAAATTCAGCAGCTTGAGCGCGAAAAATCTGTCGCTAAGCGTGTAGTTGAATTGGCGAAAAAGGACGCCGATAGCCTCATTAGTGCTGTGAATCAGGATGCAATTCCGGTTTCCAACATTGCTTCGGTCCGCTACGCCAATACTGCTTCGTTGAATCGCGCCAAAGCTCGCGTCGCCAAAGCTCAGCAAGTTGCCATTACCTATTCTGAGCGTGCTCAGGATGCCGATCGCGACCTAGGTTACTTGTACCAACAAGCTGAGCGCATGGAAGAACTCCTGGCTCAACTGGAGTCCGAACGCGCTCAATTCCATACTCAGTTGCTCCAGCTCGAGCGTCAAGTTGATGCTGTTGCTCGCAACGAGCGCCTGATCAACCTGATGGAGAAGCGTAACCGCACCATCGAGCAGATGAGCCGCTACGAAGCTGGCAGCTTAGAGCACTTGCAAGGTCGTCTGGCAACCATTCGCAACCAGCAAGAAGCTGAACTGGAAGTACTGAGCCAGTCTCAAGACCAAGTTAGCTACGAAGACCGCGCCAAGATTGATCTCAATGCTGACGAATTGGCCGAAGAGCAAATCATGTTGTCGCTGCCTGATGGCGTCGTCATTGAATTGGGCTCCCACTTTTAGGGGGATGCCGGCGGTGCCGCCGCCGAGCAAAGATATTGGGCCATCGATTGGGGGATCGATGGCCCTTTTCTTATTTGGTATCCGGGGGGATGGGAAGCCTAGGCGGCTTTCTTGAAGTGTTGCAACATCGAGTGCAGTGCCAATTCCTGGAGCTGGTGCAATAGAACATCAGATCGAGCTGAAAATGCGCTGGTAATACTGAGTAGTTCGTTTGGGTTAATATTACTTTTGGCTCGTTCAAGCAAATGCAATGCGTCGTTGTGAACGGCGGTGTGGGTGCGCACCAATTCTCTCATGCGTTTATCTACCGAAAACAGTCCCCCGTTTTCGGTTAGCCAGCGGCCGAAGCGACAATGTTCGCCCGAGGCATGGGCAATGATATTTTCATTTTCAATGACTGGTCTACCGTGGCTTAATGCAACTTCTAATACGGTTTTGCGCCATTGCACATGGTCAATTTCGGCATGCCGGATAAGCCCAAATGGGAAGGTAATCCAAGAGTGGCCCTTTCCTAGGAATGCCATGAACTTGCCCAACGGCAAAGGCTTGGAAATGAAATAGCCTTGTCCCTGGGTGCAGCCGGTATTTAGTAGGTGTTCAAAGATTGCCTCCGTTTCGACGCCTTCGGCTACAACGGTCAAGCCCATCTCATATGCCATGCGAATGCTGGCATTCACAATGACGGCACAACCTACCGACGTCGGTAGGCCTTTAATAACGGACTGGTCGATTTTGAGTACGTCGAACGGCAGTCGGTGCAAAGCGTCTAGCGACGAATAGCCGGTTCCGAAGTCATCCATGGCCAATTGAACGCCCATATCTAGAAGGGACTGAATTCCCCGCAGCATGTCATTCTGGTTTTTCGGAATGGCTGTTTCAGTGAGCTCAATTTGAAGGTTGCGCGCCTGGATGACGTTGTTTGCAATCGCATCCTTGATTTGTCCGATCATTCCCGGATGTTCCAAATCCTGGGCGGTCAAATTGAAGGAAACTTCAATTTCGGGCATGGCATCAATGATGCTGGGAATGTCGATGCACAGTTCGGTGAACATGTGCTGGGCAATAGCGGTCATCATTCCTGCTTTTTCCACCTGAGGCAAGAATTCGCTGGGTGGCAGGATGGTGCCGTCATCGGTTCGCCAGCGAATAAGGGCCTCACAGCCGCAAATTCGACCTGAGAGAAACGAAACTTTGGGTTGGTACCAAAAGTGGAGTTTTCTCGAGGCAATTGCTTCTTTAATTTGGATGGGGCCAATCATTTACAGAATAAAAGCTGGAGGCTTTCCCCCTCTCCTCGGTTAGAAAATCCTCCCGACTGAAGCCAGCCGGAAGGATTCTGCTCGGATATCTAGAACTTCGCTTACTCGTTGTCCGAGGGGACTTACAGGATTGTGACCGAAGTCACGTCGGTCAGGCTGAATAGCTGTTTCGTGGCCTGAAAACTGGCTCCTGCGAAATAAATTACTGTGCCAGGAGCTATTGCAGGCAGGCTTAGGGTCGGGGTGGAGCCGCCTCCTGCACTGAGGACTCCAGACATTGCGCCTGGGATTTGGGTGATTGACCAGGAAAGGTAAGGGTCTTGCAGCAAACCTAGCTCGCGGCCATCGCCAAAGGGCAAAAGGAAGGACCCGGTACCGCCGGATGCAAGCGCGGCGAAGAAGTTACCGTCTTCGGAGGCTGCAAAGCCACTTGCTTGAACTGAGACGGGATTCCCCGCAGCAAAGGTTCCCGTCGGCGTGAGCGTTTGCGAGCGGAAGCCGCCGACGTAAACGTGATTGATGCCTAGATCATTTGCCAACCAAGTGGTAATGAAGTTGCCGTAAAGGGGATTGAAGCAAATTTCGGCAAAATCGACGTCGCCGGTGTTGTCTGAAGACTGGATTTCATTGCCAAAGCTGATTCCACCGTCGCGTGACACTGCTGCGGCGGCTGTGTGTGGGTTGACTCCGGCGGTGAAAGTCACAGCAACATAATCACCATGACCTGCAAGGCGCGGGAAGCTGCCGCCATTGCTTGAGACCTGCGTTTCCGGGGCAAATCCGGCAAAACCGCCAGAAATGTCGGCGCTGGCAACAAAGGTGTGGTCGATGGCGAGGCGATCATCCTCCCAGCTAACCACAAGGGTGTTGAGGTCATGGATCAAAATCGCCGGATTATCGACGTCGTTCGTGCCGGCGAGATAGGAGCCTATAAGTTGATCACCTGAGAAGACGCCTCCAGTCTTGACATTCACCCAAAGCTCTTCGCTAAGCCCGGCAAGATTGTCTGCTTGCATGGCGATGGCGACGTTTGGCCCACTTGCCGAAATGGCCAACGCATCGTCGACGTCTCCGCCGGCTGCTTGAATATTGCTGGAGACTGGTACGTCCAATGCGGTGAATGCGGCCAGCCCAAGATCGTATGCCGCATAGTAGACAGCGTCATTTGGATTCCCTGCGAAATTGTCAGCGAATGCGATGTGCACAATGGAATCTTCCAAATCCAATGCGATTGCGTCGACGTCGGCTTGGCCGTTGTGACTGGTAGCGGGCAATGCGCTGCTGAAAGTTGCGCCGCCATCAGTGGAGACGACCAGGTAGAGCTCTTCGTCGATGTTGTCGGTGGAAATCAAAACAGCGACAAAATCACCTTCGCAATCCATGACATAGTTGCGCACTGGATTGGCGCCTATAGCGTAACCCTTATCCAAGAGGATATTGGGTTGCCAAGTCCCACCGCGATTGACCGAAAAATAGAGATCGTCGCTAAGGCCGTTGCGGTTGTCGCGCCAGCAGGCGTATTGGTTACCGTTGGTAGTGGTACAAATCGAATACGAATCCACCGCTTTTGCCGCGCCGGTTAGATCGTCGTCCACGCGGCTGGGCGCACTCCACTGCAAGCCGCGGCCGTCGGACGTCACTGCCCACAGAGTATTGTTGGCACCATCTTCGTAAAAAACCGAAGTCATATTTCCGCCCAACACGCCACTGGTTGAAATGGACGGAGAGCTAGCCCCGCCGATGTTGCTATCGACTTGTTGTGAGGGGCGAGGATTTTGGGCGGCCAGTGGAGTTGCCGCAACCAAAAGGGTGAGGAAGGAGGGAATCAGGTGCATGGTGAATCCAGTTGGAAGTTGAGGGGAAGGCCAAAAAATGGGCAGCGGCCTTTTCAGGTCGCTGCCCAAGTTGCAAAAATTGCAAGCTCTACAGAACGGTAACCGAACCGATGTCAGTCAGGCTCTGCAAGTTGGCGCTAGCATCGAATCCAATACCGGTGTAGTAGATGACGGTGCCTGGAGCCAAGTTGGGCAGGGAGACGCTTGGGGTGCTGCCACCACCGGCGGTTAAGGAGCTAGACATAAGGCCAGGAATCTGACCGATGGACCAGCTCATAAAGTTGTCTTGAGTCAAGCCAGCTTCGCGGCCGTCGCCGTAAGGCAGTAGGAAGGAGCCGAGACTCCCCGAAACCAGAACGCCGAAGAGGTCGCCATCTTCCGAAGCGCCGAAACCAGATGCGTCGAAGTTGACCAAGTTTCCTGGAGAGAAAACGCCAACAGGGGTGACCGTTTGGCTGCGGAAGCCACCGGCGTAGCAGTGGTTTGCACCCAAGTCGTCGCTCAACCAAGCGCCGATGAAGTTGCCGTAAACCGAGTTAAAAGCCATTTCGACGAAGTCTACGTCGAAGCCAGTGTTATCGGAGAAGTCAAAGGCAGCGCCCCAAGTCATACCACCATCCGCGGAAACGGCTGCTGCAGCGGAGTTCGGGAATGCACCAGTACTGGTGCAAACAGCGACGTAATCGCCACCACCAGAGATGCGAGGGTAGCCAGCGCCTGCAGTGGAAACTTGTGTGTCAGCGCCGAAAACTACGGCACCAGCAGAGACGTCGGCGGTTGCAACGTAAGCTTCATCACCACCTGTGCGGTTATCTTCCCAAGCTATGATGACGTGGTTGCCATTCACCAGGATTTCATTGTTGTCGCAGTCATCAACACTAGCGGTGTAACCACCAACCAGTTGGTCACCATTCCAAACTCCGGACAACATCACGTTGGCGTAAGTTTCGTTGGCACCACTGACGATGCGGTTTTGGAACACTACACCTACGGTGCTACCAGAGGCCGAAACCAGAATTGGGTCATCGATGTCGCCACCAGCAGCGCTGGCGTTGGCGGTAATCGAAACGTCCATGGATGTGAAAGCTGCACCAGCGAAGTCGTAGGCGCTGTAGTAGCCGGCATCTAGACCAGAGAAGTTGTCAATCCAAACGATGTGGGCTACACCGTTTTCCATTTCCACGTCGATGGTGTCTACGTCGCAAAGACCGTTGTGGGAGGAAACAGCTGTGGCTGCACTAAAGGTCGCGCCACCATCAGTGGAAGTTACCAAGTACAGGTCTTCGTCGCCGTTATCTGGGCTGATCAAGATGGCGATGTTGTTGCCTTCGGCATCGATCGCGAAGTTGCGCACGTCGTTGCCACCGCTTGGGTAGCCCTTATCCAACATGATGTTGGCGGTCCATCCCAGGCCGTTGTTAGAGGAGAAGTAGAGGTCGTCTGCGGCACCGTTGCGCTCGTCTCTCCAGCAGGCGTACAAGTTGCCGGACGTAGCAACCATGCCATAGTAATAAACGTATTTGTTGGCACCGGTCAAATCATCGTCGATCCGCTCTGGAGCATTCCAGGTCAGGCCGCGACCGTTTGAAGTGGTGACCCAGATGCTGTTATCAGTGGTGTCTTTGTAGAGGATCGCTGAAAAATCGCCATCGCATACGACGGCTGGGGCTGCAGCTCCGGTGGTTGAGGTATCAACCTGAACCGAGGCGCGAGGATTCTGAGCAGATGCCATTCCGGCAGCGGCCGCGAAGGCGGCGATGAGGGGGAGTTTCTTCATCGAGGTTTAGGGATGTTGAGTATTTGAGGCAGATTGCCCGTCGGGGTTCCAAGGTTTAGGAACATCCTAATTTAGGCCAATTCCATGAAGAAAGAAGGTGTGTTTTGAGATTTCCAAGGGGCATTTTGGTGTTAATGCAACATCCTATATCGCAAACGGAAACAAATCGGTTGCAATTGCCCTGCACCCCATTTATATGGCTTTATCGGGATGGCAAAAGGTGCTGGTATTGAAGGGCGATCTTCGCCTCCAGCAGGAGCTGGGATTGGCTTAGGACGAAAAAGGTTGGCGCTGTCGAAACATCAGTCAAATTCGAGGTGAACGACGTTACTCACACGAACTTGAGAGCCGTCGGGTGAGACGATGATGGCGCACAGGTCAAATTGCCCCAACGATGGCGGCAAGTTCGGAATGCGGCTTAAATATGCGTTGGCTTGCGCTTCGGATTTTGCGTTCAAGGTGCCGGAGAAGTTAGCGATCGGCAAACTACCAGGGTCCGTGTAAATAAGTTTGGTTAACCGGTCGAAGTTAAGCGGGACGTGCGTGCCATGGTAGCTTGAACCCAGTGTAGTACCGGAAAGACTAGCTAAGATTTGGTAGCTCCAGCCGGCAGTTTCTTCGTCGTAACAGCGCAGCGCTAGCTTGCCGTTATCGTTGTTGTGCGGGATCACGAAGGGATGCGTAACGGTCAGGATTGGGTCGGGGTAATCCACCAAAGGCAATTCCAATTTGGACGCATTTGGTCCGCCGGTGCGCATGGTCACATCGAAGTCGGTGAACATCGGCATGGCGTAAAGATAAGTGATATGGAATGGTGTTTTGTGCCATGAAATGTTGCGTACTTCGGCGCGCAATACTGTGCCTTTGGCCAAGTAGTATGAACACATGCCCATTTCCAAATTCAACTCAATTTCATCATTACCATTATGGCCGCGAACAATATGCTGCCCGCTAGCCAGATAGCGGTCAGTGGTATGATCGAACAATGCCACGCTTACTTGGAAATCCGGCTGTGGGCATTTGATGTGCAAATTAAGCTTTGGTGCGCCCAGCAGCAATACGCCTTTTTCTTTCGCAGGCATGACGAACTCAACCCCATCCATTGGCATGGCGTACACCAAGGCCTCCGGCTCAGGTAAGTAGTCAAAATAATCCTGTTGAGCCATGCCGTTTGCACGATGCGCCACCGAATAAAAATCAACTTCAGCAGGTACCTCAGTATGGAGTGCATTGCCGGGACCAGGGAAGTAGGGCTTGATGTAGGTGCCAATCAGCGGATAAACGTCGCTTTCGATGACATCCCAAACGTGAAACTCACTGTTGTAATCAGCCGCGCTAATCGGTGAAATCGCAAACCGGTACTTGGCCCAATCATCCAATCCACGGTCGATGCCTTTGAGCTCTTGCTCGAAAAACATGATACGCCGATAGTCTTTGCTCATGAGCTCATAGAAGTTAAAGGCTGTGCTGTGCCCGCCTACCGAGTGATTGAGCAATTTACGCGTACCCGGAAGTAGGTAAGAGTCCCAATTGCGAATCAATTGATTGATAGGTCCATACTTGTCATCCCAGGCTAGTTGGGCCATGATCGAAACGTGGGAGTCTCGCAATAGCTCGCCTGGATCCAATGCTGGATCAAACAACGCGTCCATGACGCCTTCATAATCTTCAGCGTCAATGAAAGGTTGTATATAGGCGAAAAAAGCGGGTGGGTGGTGCACGCCAGAAACCGCTTCGTCTTCATAAAGTTGCCGAGCCATCATTTCGGACAGTGTTTGATTGTCCGGAACCAAGCTGTTCATGTACTCCGCCCCGAAGTTGACCGGCGCAACCGCCTTAATGACTGGAGCTGGTGCCGTGCGCCATGGATTAATGGGAAACGATTTACCAGAATGTGCTGCTGCCAAAAATGCATGCAAGCCACCTTGCGAGCGGCCGGTGACGCCAATCCGATCGAAATCAATTTTGTTCGGGAACATTCGTTCCGCCTCTTCCATGATTTCGAACATATCTAAACGCTCGCGAATGCCGACGATTTCGCGACCATAAATTTGAGGATCATTTAAAGTCATACCCGGACCTTGCCCGCGCACGTCGTAAGTAACGGTTACGAATCCACGACTTGCCAGACCGCGGGCATTGGAGGTGACGATAGTTCTGGAAGTTCCGCTAGTGTGAACCAGTACGATCATTGGTCAACCGCAAGCAGAAGGCGCAACGGTCGGAATACGCACATCCATATAGGTTTGGTAATTGTCAGTGAATGTAACAATTTGATCTACATATTCAACAAATGTACCGTCCGCGGGAGGGTCTACGCATTGCGCCGAAGCTGTGTTCGAAGCGAGTAGACAAAAAAGAACCGCCGAGCAAAAGGTAGTGAAGAAAAGATTACGCATTCGAACAGTCAAAGCTGGGGGAGCTTTGATTATGTCAAAGTCCTAGCCAGTATTAATCAAATTCTAAGTGAACTACGTTGCTAACTTTTACCTCACTGCCGCTCGGAGAAACCATGACCGCACAAAAATCAAGCTGCGAAACCATGTGGGGTATCGTTGGAATTTGCCCCAAACGCATTTCCGCAAACGCCTCCGCGTTTTGATCCATTTGGCCGCTAAAGTCGGAAATGGGCAGAGAAAAAGGCTGCCTGTAAATCAACTCGGTCAGCACATCGATGTTTAGTGGCATATAAGTTCCCATGTAGGTTGTACCGGGAGAGGTGCCAGAAAAGCTGCCAAGGATTTGGTAATTCCAGCCTGCGCTAGTTTCGTCGTAGCAACGTAGCGCAAATTTTCCGGTTGGATTGTCTTGGCGGACCACCAGTGGACGGTTGTAAGTCAAAACTGGATTGTCGTAATTAATCAGAGGTAATTCCAAACGGGCTGGTTCTGCGCCGCCGACGCGGATGCCAAGGTCAAAATCCGAAAAGATCGGCATGGCGCGCAAAAAAGTCAAATGGAACGGAGTCTGGTGCCATGCCAAGTTGCGAATTTCAGCTCGTAGCACTGTGCCCTTTGGAAGATAATAGGCGCACATCCCCATTTCCAACTCCAAGTCCAGCTCGGTGGCAGAAACGTTATCCCGAATTGTGGTAAAGCCACTCGTTAGGTAACGATCATTGGTATGGTCAAACAATGCTACGCTGATTTGCATTTCCTGCTGTAGGGAACCCGCATGCAAGGTCAGCTTAGGTGTACCCAACATCAGCACGCCTTCAGGCAACGCCGGCATGACAAAATCTATGGTTTCCAGCGGCATGCCCTGCGCCAATTGGGCAGGCTCCGGGAGGTAATCGAAATAATGCTGCATCGTGATGCCATGGGTCTCATGATGTAGCTGGAAATAATCGGCGGAAGCCGGTGGCGTCGGCTGCAATGCATTGCCAGGTCCCAAGTACATGGTGAGGGTTTCGGTACCCGCAAGCGGGTAGACGTCGCTTTCGATGACGTCCCAAATGTGATGCAATGCGTTGTAGTCGGTGGCGTCAAGGGGGGTGATGGCGAAGCGATACTTCGCCCACTCATCTACATTTCGGTCAATGCCTTTGAGTTCGTGCTCAAAGAAAACGATGCGGCGGTACTCGGTTGAAAAGCGCTCGTAAAAATTGATGGCAGTACTGTGCCCGGTGGTCGAATGATTCAAATATTTGGGCGTGCCCGGTAGCAAATATTCATCCCAATGCTTCGCTAATTCGTTGATCGCTCCATACTTATCATCCCATGCCATCTGCGCCATGATGGGCACCGCCGAATCTTGCAGCAATAAACGCAAGTCCAGAGTCGGGTTGTACATTGCAGTTACCAGGCCGAGAAAATCATTGTTTGCCAAGTACGGGGCGATAAATGAGTAAACGGTTGGGTTGTTATGCAATCCAGAAATATGCTCATCTTCGAACAGCTGGCGGGCCATCATTTCGGAAAAATTTTGACCCTCCGGAAGTAAACCATTGACGTGTTCTGGGCCGAAGTTGACTGGGGCGACGGCCCGAATCACTGGAGCAGGTGCGGTGCGCCATGGGTTTGGCGAAAAGGTTTTGCCCGAGTGGCCCGCAGCCACAAAGGAATGAAACGCTCCTTGGGAACGACCAGTTACGCCAATGCGGTCGAAGTCAATCGAGGCTGGATACAATTTCTCCGCCTCTTCCATGATTTCAAACAAATCCAAGCGTTCCCGCATACCCAGGATTTCGCGGCCAAAAAAACGCGGGTCATTCAACGTCATGCCTGGTCCCTGTCCGCGAACATCGTAGGTGACGGTCACGAATCCGCGTCCGGCCAAGATTCGCGCTTTGGGATTCACAATGTCGCGCGAGGTGCCGCTGGTATGGACCAAAACAATCATCGGCCAACCGCATGGGCCTGGGGCGACGGTCGGGATGCGCACATCCATGTAGGTTCGATAGTTGTCGGTGAATGAAACTATCAAGTCGTTGTGCTCAATAAAATTACCGTCGGCTGGAGGGTCGACGCATTGAGCTGCTGGCGCCACGGTGGACAGACCGAGGGCCAGCAATGCAGGGAGGAAAAGGTTGCGCATTGCTTAGGTGGGGCAACCCTATTTAAGGCATAGCGGTAACGCTGTTAACCAGAAATTTAGTTGAGTTTCCGTATCCTTATGTAAGAACAAGTCTTGGTGGTTGATTACTTCCAGCGCGGATCTGGCAGCGACGGGTCGCGCAGGACTTCTATCTTCTCAGTCAGGACTTGGTCGCCGGCTTTGATCTTCACGGTGTAGGTTCCAACTCCTGCCCGCGGCGCCCAACGACGATTATTGCCGGACTCAGAGTCCAATCGCAGGTTCCAGTCCACCCGGTGCAAGCCCTTTTCACCACTGACATCGTCAAAGGTGCGCACGATTTCACCAGCATCATCTAGAATCCACATTTGAATTCGGCGCTGACGTTTGCCCAGCGAGTAATAGATGTGCGCATCTGAATCAGGGTTCTCGCCAATGAATCGACGCGTGCCACTGTCCGCACGGCCAGCTTCACGCTTCCATTGGATCACGTGGTTTGGCTCATACAGGTTTATGTCCTCGGATGGTGCATCGGCAGCCATCTGGCGCAGAGCAAAGACGTCGACCACCCATGCACTGCGGCCGTGAGTGCCAGCGATTAGCTCGCCGCTTAGGGGGTGAACCTTGTAATCGTGAACGGGTACCGTCGGCAGGTTGTTGTTGAAGCGAGTCCAGTTTTGGCCGCGGTCCAGCGACACCCAACTTCCAAACTCGGTTCCGGCGAACAGTAGGTTTTGGTTTTCAATGTCCTCAACCATGACCCGAACCGAGCCGGCCGACGCAGGCAGGTCCGTGTGCAGCGGCTTCCAACTTTGACCGAAGTCCTCAGACACGAACAAGTAAGGGTTGTAATCGTCACTGCGGTGGCCATCTAGTGCCAAATAAACCCGACCATCATTGAAACGCGAACTCACCAATGTGCTGACGTGGTAGCGACCAGGAGCAACGTCGATCAAACGGTTTTGCTCCTTCGGCGTTTCCTTCTTCAGCGTCTTGCGCTCTTTCTTCTCTCCGGAGTAATCCAACAGGATCATGCCCGGCCCGACGTCTACAGTTCCTGTGACGGCGTTGTCCTTCAGCGTCAGCTTGAAAATGCCGGTCATGTCGTCCGACTTGAAAGTCATTTCCAACGCGCCAGTTTCAGCATCGAAGCTGCCTTTGCTGATCTTCGATAGACCGAAATCAGTTCGAACGGTGCCCGAAACTTTGCCACTCGCGGTCAGCTTCAGGTCCATCAATACTTCGCCCTGGCCTTCCGGCAAGTCGTCGTTGGTAGCGCTGCCATTCCATGTTCCGGTAAGCGGATCGTCATCTGGCGGAGCCTCTTCTTCGCTTACTTCCTTTTTGTCATCCGAGCCTAGTGCAGCTTTTTCATCTGCGGTCAGGTACAAATCTTCCCAGGTATGACCACTGTCTTTCGTCATCCAAAGCGCGCCATCGTCGGTGCCGACGTAAAGGACCTTAGGATCCCGTGGCGACTCGGCTAACTCAGTGGCACTGCCCTTCTCGGTGCGGCTGATCTCTGGCGAGATCGCTTCCAACTTGTTACCGCGGTTCCACGAGCGGAACACGTGGTTACCTGCGCTGTAGAACAAAGCATGGTTGTGGGCAGACAGCAAAAAAGGCGTATTCCAGTTAAAGCGGTACTGCCCGCCGCGTGGCGCGCGCGCGCGAACGTAGCCCTGTTCGCCAGTATCCAGATTGAATCGATAGATAAATCCGTTCTGCGATTCGCCGTAAACCAAGTTTGGATTCTCAGAATCAACGCGACAAACAAAACCGTCGCCCCAACCAATCATGAACCAATCGGTGTTGACGATGCCGGAGTCATGTCCGCTGCGGTTTGGGCCGCCCCAACTACCGTTGTCTTGGAATCCACCGTAAATGCGGTAATCGCGGGTGTCGTCGGTGGTGATGCGGTAGTACTGACCCAGCGCCATGTGGTTGTGATGGTCCCATTCTTCCATGCGATCCCAGGTCACGTAAATGCCGCCGTCGTTGCCCAAAATCATGTGGCGACCGTCGGCAGGGTCAATCCACATAGCGTGGTGGTCAACGTGTACTTCGTCGCCGTGGCCGTCGCTGGTAAAGGTTTCGCCGCGGTCCTTAGAGCGGTGCAACCGAGTGCCTAAAATGTAAATTCGATTGCCGTCGGATGGGTCGACGTCAACGCGGCTGTAG
>JACNIZ010000247.1 GCA_014382805.1 Planctomycetota bacterium | reverse complement strand
AATCGTCGCTATTCCCACATGCTTATTCCAGGACTTTTTCCACGGGCTGTTAGGGTTTCCACCACCCGATCAAAATTATCTTTATCTCGAACAATCAAATTGTGCAGTTCAGGTGTATGTCCGTGCAGGCTAAATCCAAACACACTGCCTTTGGGCATCTCCTCCATATAGTGGGGCAATGAATCCCGTAGTTCTACCAAACAATCGGGTTGTCCATTGCCGGCTTGCCATTGGCCAAACTCCTTGCGCAAATCAATGGCCCCATCTTTTTCCATTGAGGAGGTCCAAAGGCTGACCTTATAGCCATGTTTTGTCAACTTCGAAGCGACTTCTCTTCCAGTTTGATCTGAAGTTGATTGAGTCGTATTCACAAAACAATGTTTGCAGTTATGAGTGCAATTTTTGTGGACAACCTCAACCTTGATTTTGGAATTTGCGGTTGGTGTAGGCATGGCAAAAGCAATAGGGTTAGCTTTGCAGGTGAAACAATCCTGCCGGTGTAGGGGACACCCGCACAGCCTTGAAACAATTTTACAAAAGTTCTCAATTTGCAGGCTCTTGTTAACGACAAAATTTGAAGCTAGAGTAATATGCCCCTGTCTGACTGGGCCTCAGGTCCAAAATTGAATCCTTCCTCATTCACCATCCAAAGGGTTAACCCCTTTGCGTTTAAAAGTGTTCTGATCGACCTTATGGCGAGGAACTTAGAACTACCCTCGCCAGAACAACGATTTGATTGGATTGCTCAAAACCCCGACGGTGAGGCCATTGCTTGGCTGCTTTTTCACGAAGATCACAGGGAACCCATCGCGTCCTGCAAAGGCATTCCGCGGCGATACCGTAGTCCAGACGGCGAAAAAACGGCGCTGCTGTTAGCCGACGTCTGTAGCAACGAGGGTTTTCGATTTGCCCTGCCAGCGCTACTTCTTCAGCGCCAAATTCGCGAGGATTTTTTGGCTGGAGAATTGTCGGCAGACTTCCTCCTATGCGGCCCAATTCCCAGTTTGGCTGCGGTTCAAAAGCGCGCTGGCATGGCATATCTTGGCGCTCAAACGCGCTGGTCCAAACCGATCAGCCTGCTTCGTTTGCGTCGGATAGGGCGCGAATACCCGTTACCTATCGCGGTTGGAGCGGATTGCCTATTGGCAACAAAACGCTTGTTTTCCAGCAAGGGAAGCGGGCAATTTGATTTGCTGAAGCATGCACCCGGGGCCGAGTTTGATCAATTTGAAATAGACCTCGATCAATCAGCCGACGCTTTTCGCCCCGCGCGCAGCGCCCCCTTCCTTAATTGGCGTTTTATGCAACATCCGTTCTACAATCATGAGATCTTGACCCTCCGTCGCAACCAAATACTGCAAGGCTACGCGGTGATCAGCGCCAGGCATCCTGGTGTGAAAACCATTGTTGATATCCGGTCTCAAAATGACGTGGATTTTTCCAGTCTTGTAAAGATGGCTGAACGTCGGGCCAATAAGGCCGGAGCCGGTGCTTTGTGGATCCACCTCAATGAGAGGTCCAAGTATTGTGATCTGTTGAAATCGAATGGCTTTCAAGCAAGGTCGAAACCGGTGCGCATCACAGCTCAAAACAAACCCAATGCCGACTGCGGGCTTGTCGGCAAACCCCTCTTTGATGCTGATTTTGATGTCTAAATCTACTCCTTCCCTCAAGGACCACCTTTCTCAATTTTTGCTAGAACGGTTTCCGCAAATTTCTCCAGCCGATTTGGATCAGGACAAGCCTATGCTGACCTCCGGGGTTTTAGATTCCCTGGGTGTTTTGGAGTTGGTGGCTTTTATTGAAGAAAGCTACTCCATCCAGCTCCAGGACGAGGACTTGGTTCCAGAAAATTTTGATCAGCTATCCGCCTTGATGGCTTTCGTGGAGCAACGCAGGTGAACCGATTTGTTGGGTCTACCTTAGCTGATGTGTTAGCCCATGCTGAGGCGGAGTGGGCGCAACGACCCGCAGTCGCAGATGGCTTGCAGGAGCAAAACTTTGCCGAATTTTATCAGTCTACTATGCAGTTGGCTGGTGCCCTGCTTGATTCGGGAGTAAAGCCAGGCGATCGCGTCGGGTTGTTGTTGAAGAAAAATATTTCGCTGGCTCGATCAATCTTTGCTTGTGCTTGCATTGGTGCGATTTTCATTCCGCTTAACCAGCAATTAAAGGCGCCGCAAATCCGGTACATTTTGGACGACGCCGGAGCCAGTTTTTTGATTTGCCAGCGTGACGTTTTGGAGCGGCTGCAATTGAAAGCTGGTCAAGAGGTACCCTTATTCATCGAACAGATGGAAAATGAAAAAAACGAATGGGTCCAGGTTGCATTGCCCGCCACTCAATCATCTGATTTGGCGGCGCTGTTATTCACGTCTGGATCCACCGGCAATCCTAAAGGAGTCATGCTGTCTCAGCAGAACCTGCTGGCTGGGGCGCGCATAGTTTGCGAATATCTTGAATTGAATGCCGAGGACCGGTTGCTGGCTGCTCTGCCATTCAGTTTTGACTATGGTTTGAATCAACTGCTCGCAGGGGTTTATTGCGGCGCCCGGGTACGTTTGCTGGAATTTACATTTGGCATCCAAATTGTGCAGTGCCTCGAGCAAGAACGAATTAGCTGCCTAGCTGGCGTCCCAACTTTATGGGGAATTTTGACCACAGCAACACCCAAGTTTTGTGCTCAAACTCTTCCGCAGTTGCGTTTGATGACAAACAGCGGGGGTGCTTTAGATTTGCAAACGATAGACCGCTTGCGCCAAGCGCAGCCGACTGCCGATTTGATTTTAATGTATGGATTGACCGAAGCCTTTCGCTCCACTTATGTACCGGCAGAGCAATTGGCAACGCACCTGGATTCCATCGGCTGGGCGATTCCAGAAACGGAAATTTTCCTGGTGGATGAAAACAACCAAACATGTGCAATAGGGGGAAAAGGCATGCTGGTTCATTCTGGGCCTACCGTTGCCCTTGGCTATTGGAACAACCCTGATGCAACCGCCAAAGTTTTCCGACCTGATCCGCGCTCACCCGATGGCGTCGGCACAGTGGTTTATTCCGGTGATTATGCCATTCAACAGGAGGACAGATCTTTTCGTTTTCTAGGGCGCAAGGACACATTGATTAAGTCCAGTGGATTTCGAATTTCGCCGACTGAGGTGGAGCAAGTTTTGCTGGCTCACTCTGTGGTGCAATCGGCCGCGGTAATTGGCCTGCCGGATCCCCTTCTTGGCCAGCGCATTCATGCTATTTGCGTCGGTGGCACTGACGAAGAAACTGCTGCTTTGCTGCGGTTTGCGGCCCAAAGCTTGGCCTCGCACCAGTTGCCCCGTAGCGTAGAGTGGGTAACGAAATTGCCGACGACCTCCCATGGCAAAGTTGATTACACTCGGTTGGTGAAGGAGCGCACCCCATGAACGAGCCGCAAGCGAAGCAGTACTGTGGCTTATCTGAAGACAGTGTTTGGCATTACGCTGAACTCTTCGGCACGCCCTTGTTTTTGATTCACCAGGAACAAATTCAGCACCAGTTTCATAGCTTGCGCCAGGCCTTGCCGTCGCAATTTGCCATTCATTATTCGGTCAAAGCGAATCCTGCGCCGGGTGTGATTTCGCAACTTCTGCAGCTAGGCGCGGGATTGGAAATCGCGTCGGCTGGAGAGTTCAACTTGGCCATGCAAGCGGGCGCGAGTGCGCAGCAAATCATTTTTGCGGGCCCATGCAAGAGTCGGGCTGAATTGCAACTGGTAGTGGAACAGGGCATTGGCCAAATTCATCTCGAGTCATTTGAGGAGATTGAACTGATTTCGGAAATTGCCTTGGCCCAGCAAAAAGTAGTTTCGGTGGCAGTGCGGGTCAATCCCTTGGCACAAGCTGCGGCGGGTTCCATGCGTATGGGCGGGCTGCCGTCGCCGTTTGGTTTCGATGAAGAAATCCTCGAATCGGTATTGCGCCGAGTTGAAGTAGCTGCCGGCTTAAATTTGATTGGCATTCATCAATTCGCCGCAACTCAAGTCCTTAACGCCGACGACCTGCTCAGGCAGTGGACTCATGCCATTCGTTTGGGCCACAAATTCGAAGAAATTTTGAATCGTCCGCCTACAGTGATTGACGTCGGCGGTGGTTTAGGCATTCCGTTGTATGCGCAAGATAATCCGCTGGATCTCCATGCTTTGGCCGCAGGTTGCAAGACCTTGCCAAGCATTCCACTAAACTGCCAAATGGTGGTTGAACCGGGTCGCTTTTTACTCGGGCCAGCGGGGATTTACATTTGCAAAATTGCGGCTGTAAAACGCTCCCGCGAGAAGCTGTTTCTTATTTGCGACGGTGGCATGCACCACCATTTGGCGGCATCTGGAAACCTGGGTCAAGTCATTAAGCGGGATTATCCGGTGACCGTGTTGGAGCGGAGCAACTCAGGTGCCGAAATGCAAAACGCTCAAATTTGCGGACCGTTATGCACGCCATTGGATGTACTGGCCAGATCGGTACAAGTGCAAAACCCTGCCGTCGGCGACTTGGTGGTGGTTGGGCAGTCGGGGGCTTATGCCAGCACTGCCAGCCCAATGCATTTTCTGGGCCATCCAGCCGCAGCGGAAGTTTTACTCCGCACTGATTCCACAACTCAAATTCTTAGGACTCGAGGCACCAGCAAAAATTTGGTTCCTTGCTACAGCACGGAATCATGAGCAGGATCCGCCAATTTTTCCGTCCCATTAAACGCTGGTTTCGAAACTATATTTATCGGCGTTGGGATTTGATTATTAGTGTGCGCAATAACGAGGATCCGCTGGTGAAAATACCACGTGTACGTTTCCAATTGGAGGAACTTACGATTGCGTTGTCGAAACCAGAGGATGAACACTATTTTCGTACCCCTGTTTGGCAGCACACGCACGCAAAGTTTGTCGACCGCAGTGAAAATCTGCCGGGTTACACCGTCTTAATGGGCATCGTCGACGGCAAATTAGTTTCGCAAGGGCCGTTTGTAAAAGGAGCTTATTACGACAAAGGCATGCGCCATTTATTCGACCCCGGTGAGGACGGTATTTATTGGTTCGAAGGTGAAACAGCCCCGGCATGGCGCAGTCGAGGCATGGCGCTGATCGGCATGAACTGGTTGTTCCCGCAACTGAAGGAGCTCACCGGATGCAGCAAAATAATGACCTATTATCGCATGGAAAACCGCGCCTCGCGACGTCTACATGACCGCTACGCGTTTATCCCGCAGTATCGATTGATTTGGCGCCAACTAGGCCCACTCCGCTGGACCCGTCAGACGCCGGTGCCAGAAGGCTATTAGGAATTCCAGAGTACAAAGCGGCTTTCCTTGAAGATCCTATACTGGTAGGAATGGTGGTCATTGCCTTTTTGATGTTTGCGCTATTCGGCCAAGAGCCTGTATTCCTTGAGGTCGGAAAACCGATTGATGGCAGAATCGATGCAGACTCCGCAATCGCTCATACTCCTACCTTAGATGCCAACTACACCAACGCGCCGACGGTAAGCAACGGCTATCAGGTGGTGGTGTCCGAATCCGGACCTTACGCGATCGAACTTCGATCTTATGATTTTGATGCCTATCTGGTTATGGCTGACGAAAATGGCACCCTTTTAGCAGAAGACGATGATGGATTGATTCGCACCCACGCGCGAGTGGTAGTAAACCTGGAAGCCAATCACAAGTACACCGTGCACGCATGTGCCCTGCATGGCGCGCGCGGGTTATTTCGGCTGCAACTTCTTGATGGCACCCCGGCTCATGTTTCGCTGAAGGAACAACAATTGGCAGAGCGAGACGACCTTAAAGCCGCGCTTATCTATTTCGAACGGACTGTAGGGAAAGAGACCGCAGAATTTGCTGAGGCAAAAAGCCTTCTTGGGGCCCACTATTACAAGCTCGGCGAATATGGACTAGCCCAGGTTGAGTGGGAGCTTGTTCTTGCCATCCGCGAAAGAGTTTTTGGTCAGGAGCATCCGGTTACAGCCGCGAGTGCAAACAACCTTGCTTCCTTGCTTGAAATCCGGGGCGATTATTTGGAGGCGCTTGCGCTACATGAGCGTGCCTTGGCGATTCGGCAGAAAGTGCTTGGTCCAGAACATCCGGATACAGCCGCAAGTTTGAGCAACCTCGCGGGTATTCTTGGAAGTCAAGGCAACTACGACAAAGCCCGGCTATTGCATGAGCGTGCTCTGGCAATCAAGGAAAAGGTATTTGGGCTTGACCATCCTGATGTAGCAATGAGCTTGAACAACCTTGCTTCCGTTCTTGAATCTCAAGGCAACTACGAGGAAGCGCGTCCTCTTTACGAGCGAACACTGGCGATTTTTGAAGAGGTTTTAGGACCTGAGCACCCCTATACCGCCACTATTTTAAACAACATATCGTCATTACTCGAATCGCAAGGGTACATCCAAGAAGCGCGTCCGTTTTGTGAAAGGGCGCTGGGGATTAGGGAAAAAGTGCTGGGGCCGGAGCATCCCCAAACGGCGACTAGCCTGAACAACCTTGCATTTATTCTCGAATCCCATAGCGACTTCGAGGGGGCGCTTCCACTGTTTGAGCGAGCATTGGAGATCCGGCTGAAAGTGCTCGGGCCAGATCATCCTGCAACAGCAGGGAGCCTGAGCAATCTCGCATTTGTTCTCGAAAACCTAGGCGACTTCGAATTAGCCCTGCCGTTGCATGAGCGTGCTCTGGCGATTTGGGAGAAAGTGCTCGGCCCGCAACACCCCAATACCGCCCTAGGTTTAAACAACCTTGCCGCCTTACTCGAGGCCCAAGGCAATTACGAAGAAGCTGGCCCGTTGCATGAGCGTGCCCTGGAGATCCGAATAAAGGTGCTTGGTCCAGAGCATCCGGATACAGCTCAAAGTCTAAGCAATCTGGCATTTCTTCTCGAAATCCTGGGCAATCATGAGAAAGCCCTTTTGTTGTATGAGCGTGCTCTGGGGATCTTTGAAATGGCTCTCGGCCCGGAGCATCCCAATACAGCTACCGCTATGAATAACTTGGCCGCCCTTTTGAAGGCCCGAGGCAATCTAGTGGAAGCACGTTCAATTTTCCATAATGCCCTTTCTGGAACGCTTGACCATTTAGATCGGGAGCTGCCATCCATGAGTGAATCTGGACGCCTTCAGCTTTTAGAGATCTCCGGCAACCCCGAGAATTTTATTTCCTGCCTCGCGCAAAAACCGCCTACGAAATTGGCGGAGTATTATGCCACTTATCAACGGTGGAAAGGCAAAGCTACTCGCTTGCAGGCTGCCAGTGTGAAGTTAAGCCAAGCCAGTAATACACCCGACCTGCGAAAGAGAAAGGGGCAGATCCAAGTGCTTGCCAAAAAACTGTCTGGGTTAATTTTGATTCCTTTGGCGGATCAGGCAGTGGACCACGCCGAGCAAATTGACTATTTACGTGAAGAACGATTGCGACTTGAACGAGAACTTAATCTTGAACTCGATTTGGACCTAGTCCTCGCAACCCCAGATTTCAAAGCGGTGCAGGCCGGGATTCCTCCCGGTGCAGTATTACTAGATTTGTTTGTTGGCCAGAGTGTCTACGCATGGATCGTAAAACCTTCCGCTGAACCCATGTTAATTTCTTTGGGCGATCGGGCTACCTTGCGCAAGGCTCAAAACGCTTTTCTGAGTGCCACAGCCGTACGTGGCGGCCGCAATTTGAGTGCATCGGGAACCAATCTCGCAGCCAACTACTTTGCCTTGCTTTGGAAGCCACTGCAGGAAGCCATCGGGGACTCTAGCACGGTTTTCGTCAGTCCGGACGGTTTTTTGTGTGAACTCCCGTTCGGAATATTGGGTGGTGCCGATGGCGGATATCTGTTGGAGAAACATCGTTTTGTTTACCTAGCCGACCCTACAAGTTTCGCTTTTAAGAAAGACATTAATGAAGCCGATGAAGGGCCGTTATTGGCCGTCGGAGGCGTCAACTATTTCCGCCGGGGTGATCATGCCAGATCGAATACTTCTGGTTCCTCCATTCGGTCAAGAGTGGGAGAATCGTGGAGTTCTCTACCTGCTACTCGAGATGAAATGCAATCCTTGCGCGATTTGCATGACTTCATCCTTGAATGGGAAAGTCCCATTACCGTGGTGGAAGGCAAAGCTGCCACCGAGGAGCGCATTCGAGCCGAACTACCGGGTAAACGTTACGTGCACATCGCCACACATGGTTATTTTGAACCCGATCACCTTCCATCATTATTGTTAGATGCAGAGGAACAGCAATCCAAAGCTCAACTCGGTGAACAAAGGCGGGCCGTCGGCTTATTGCCGGGGCTGCTGTCCGGCTTAGTCTTCGCAGGCGTAAACGGCGACCCAGATCCCACCCGTGACGACGGTTATCTTTCCGCCGAAGAAATTCAACACCTCAACCTTTCCGCATGCGATCTCGTCGTACTCTCGGCCTGCGAAACCGCGCTCGGTAGTGCCCGCGCCGGAGAGGGTTTGATGTCCCTACGCCGCGCATTTGCCGTCGCAGGAGCCGACACTGTCATCAGTTCCTTATGGAAGGTCGACGACGTCGCCACCGCTCAATTGATGAAAGATTTCTACATCAACCTTTGGGAAAAAAGTATGAGCCGTGGCGACGCGTTACACGAAGCCAAGCTGCGCATGCTGCGGCGGAACCGGATCGAAAATGGCGGCGACGCGCTGCCGAGCACTTGGGGCGCATTTGTACTCAGCGGCGACTGGAATTGAGCTGACCAAGTCACGGGAGATCTGATATATTAGATATCAGGTGAGGGGCGTGTCCCTTCTCATCCTGAAATGTCACCCCATCGCCCCGGATTAGTTTTAGTAAGTTCTTTAAGGGAGCAGATTTACGACTATTTGAAGGAGGCAATGCAACTCGGGCGGCTCGAGCCAGGTGCCACTTTGGACCTCAAAGCCCTGGAGCAGGAGATTGGCATCAGCCGGACTCCGCTGCGCGACGCCCTGCTACAGCTAGCCGCCGAAGGCTTCGTCGAAATCCTGCCTCGGCGCGGCGTGCGGGTGGTGGCGCTGAGCATCGAGCGCATCCGCGATCACTATGAAATCCTCGCCGCCCTCGAAGGCACCGCGCTGCGCAATGGGGCTGCGCGAATCACGCCCGAACGTGTGGATCACATGGAGCAACTCAATGAAAACATGCGCTCCGCCTTGGCCGACGACAATTTCGACGAGTTCTACGCCCTGAATTTGCAGTTCCACGAATGCTGGCTAGACCTCTCCGAGAATCAAGAACTCAAACGCACCGTGCGCATATTGAAACAGCGCCTTTACGACTTCCCACGCAACCCTGGTTTCATCAAGCAGTGGGAACAAAACTCGACTCACGAACACGCCCAAATCGTGGCCCATTTGCGCGCTGGCGACGTCAACGCGGCGGCTGATTATGTGCGCGATGTGCACTGGTCATTTGCCGTGCAGGAAAAATTCATCCGCCGTTATTACGCGGCGCAGGTCAATGGAAATCGCGATGAGTAAAGCCATGAGCAACGGAAGAATTTTCGACGTCAAGCGCTACTCGTTGCATGACGGGCCGGGAATTCGCACCACGGTTTTTCTGCAAGGCTGCCCATTGTCATGTTGGTGGTGCCACAATCCAGAAAGCCAAAGTGTTGCACCTACGATTCAATATCACCGGGAATCCTGCTTGGGCTGTGAGGCTTGCGTTGAGGCCTGCGAAAGCAATGCATTGACCCTTACCGAACGGGGCATCCAACGAGACGAACAATTATGCAGGACGTGCGGCGAATGCACCGTGGCTTGCCCGGCCGAAGCGCGCGACTTGATCGGTCGGCAGGTTTCGGTCAATGACGTTCTGCAGCAAGTGGAAAAAGATCGGCTGTATTACGATGAATCCGGCGGTGGCGTGACCTTTTCGGGCGGGGAGCCTTTGGCTCAACCAGAGTTTCTGATCGCCCTGCTGTGCGCATGTGGCGAACGAGATCTCCATCGTGTGGTCGACACCAGCGGTCTGGCGGCAACCCAAACCTTGTTAAAGGTTGCCAAGCACACCGATCTGTTCTATTTCGATCTCAAGCTCATGGATGATCACCGCCATCGCCAAACCACCGGCGTTTCGAACCAACGCATCCTTGAAAATCTGCGTGCCCTGAACGCCGAAAAACAAACCGTTCGCATCCGGGTGCCAGTGATTCCTGGTATCAACGATCACATCGAAAACTTCAGTGATATGGCGGAATTTCTCGCCCCGTTGAAACAAATACGCCAGGTGGATTTGTTGCCTTACCACCCGTCGGCGCGCGAAAAACATCGCAAGTTTGGCATGGCTTGGAAATTGAACGGCGCCAGTGAACTTGCTGCCGAACGCATGGAAGAATTTGCTGCAGCCATTCGTAGACCCGAGTTGCGGGTTGAAATTGGAGGTTGAATCATGAACGAACGCATCGCCCGACTACGCCAACTGAGCTTCGACACCAAGCCCGCCGTTTCTACCGAACGCGCGCAACTCATCACCGAGTTCTACAAGCAGAACGACGGCAAGTACTCAGTGCCAGTCATGCGCGCGCGCGCGTTTTTGCATATATGCCAGCACAAAACCTTATACATCGGCGCCGACGAATTGATTGTGGGGGAACGCGGGCCAGCGCCAAAGGTGGTGCCCACATTTCCTGAACTGAACTGCCACACTGCCGATGACCTGCGCACCCTGAATCAACGCGATAAGGTGCATTATGCAACTGACGAAAAGATGGTGGAGGTGTATGAAAAGGAAGTGATCCCGTACTGGCGCGGGCGCAGCGTGCGTGATCGGGTTTTTGCGCACGTGCCAGAGCTGTGGCAGTCGGCTTATGAAGCGGGCGTATTCACCGAGTTCATGGAACAACGCGCGCCCGGCCACACCACTTTGGACGGCGAAATTTATCGCAAAGGGTTACTGGATTACAAGGCCGAAATTGCTGCTCATATGAGCCGCCTGGACTACCACGCCGACCCCGATGCGGCGCGCAAAGCCGAGCAATTGGAAGCAATGAGCCTTTCGTGTGACGCGGCCATCGTGTTCGCCGAACGCCACGCTGACCTAGCAGAAAAAATGGCGGAGCAAGAGTCCGATCCGCAGCGTCGGGCCGAGTTGCAACGCATCGCCGACGTCTGCCGCCACGTGCCGGCCCATGCGCCGCGCAATACCTGGGAAGCCATTCAAATTTATTGGTTCCACCATCTCGGGACCATCACCGAGTTGAACGGTTGGGACGCGATGAATCCCGGTCATTTGGACCAGCATTTGCAGCCTTTCTTCGCAGCCGACCTTGCCAGCAATACATTGGATCGAGTCGCGGCAAAAGAATTGCTGAGTTGCTTATGGATTAAGTTCAACAACCACCCGGCACCACCCAAGGTCGGCGTCACTGCCAAGGAAAGCGGAACTTACAACGACTTCACCAACATCAATTTGGGCGGCCTGACTCGAGAGGGAGCCGACGCCGTCAGCGAGATTTCCTATTTACTACTCGAAGTCGTTGATGAAATCCACCTGCTTCAACCGCAAGCCAATGTGCAAATCAGCAGCCGCACGCCAGACCGTTTCCTGAAAAGCGCATGCCGCATCATTCGCAAAGGCTATGGATACCCGGCCATCTTCAACGCCGACGCGGTGATTTCGGAGCAAGTTCGTGCGGGAAAATCCATCGAAGACGCCCGTGAAGGCGGCACTAGTGGTTGTATCGAAACCGGAGCCTTTGGCAAGGAAGCTTATGTACTCACCGGCTATTTGAATTTGCCAAAAATCCTAGAAATCACCCTGAATGATGGGCTAGACCCCGCCAGCGGCAAACGTCTAGGACCGCCGACAGGCCTTCCAACTGAGTTCCAATCTTTCGATGAGCTGTACGCAGCTTTCCAAACTCAGCTCACGCACTTCGTCGACTTAAAAGTCGAGGTTAATCAATACATCGAATCGATGTTCGCACGCTATGTGCCAGCGCCATTCCTGTCCGTGCTCATCCAAGATTGCATCGCTAAAGGTCGCGATTATTACGACGCCGGCCCGCGCTACAACACCACCTACATCCAATGTTGTGGTATCGGTAGCGTAACCGACAGTTTTTCTGCTCTGCAAAAGCACGTTTATCAAACTAACCGCATCAGCATGCAGCAACTGACCGAAGCCCTTAGCAACGATTTTGCCGATGCCGAGGCGCTGCGCTTATTGCTGGTAAATAAAACGCCAAAGTTTGGCAACGACCTCGACGAGGCCGATGATTTGATGCGCCGCATTTATGACTCGCTGTTCGACACCATCGACGGCCGACCCAATACCAAAGGCGGACGCTATCACCTCAACATGCTGTCCACCACTTGCCACGTCTACTTCGGCACCCGCGTCGGCGCCTCCGCCGACGGTCGCCACGCCGGTATGCCGATTTCCGACGGCACTTCGCCTGCCCACGGCGCCGACCGCAACGGTCCAACCGCCGTCTGCCGTTCGCTTGGCAAGATGGATCAAATCCGCTCCGGTGGCACCCTGCTCAATCAGCGATTTTTGCCTCAGGTGTTAGAGGGGGAAGAGAGCATTGCCAAGTTGGCTAGCTTAGTACGCACTTACTTCCGCTACGGCGGCCACCACATTCAATTTAACGTGGTCGATACACCGACGCTGCGCCAAGCCCAAGCCCACCCCGAAGAATTCCGCGACCTGTTGGTTCGCGTTGCCGGTTATAGCGACTACTTCGTCGATATGGGCGCTGACCTGCAAGAAGAAGTTATCCTGCGCACCGCCCAGGAAAGCTTTTAACTTCAGAGCAAACCACTTAACTTCCACCAGGATGGAGAATTCGATGACGAGATGGATGGCAAAATCGAGCGCAAGGCGGACCAGTCTTCCAGTCATCATGCTTCTGGCAATTACCGCCACCAGCGTCACCCCTCTGCACGCGCAACAGAAGCAGCGCCTGCCCAACATCCTGTTCATCCTCGCCGACGACCTCGGTTACGGCGATGTTGCTTGCTACAACCCGACGTCCAAAATCCCCACGCCGCATCTAGATCAGCTTGCGGCAGAGGGTATGCGCTTTACCGATGCGCATAGCCCGTCCACCGTTTGCACACCGACCCGGTACAGCATCTTGACTGGGCGCATGGCTTTTCGAACCGGCATGCGCAGTGTATTTGCCGGCGTCGGCGGTCCATGCTTGATCGATGAAAGTCGCCTGACTCTGCCGCAAATGCTGCGCGACAAGGGCTACGCGACAGCTTGTTTTGGCAAATGGCATATAGGCATGAGCTTCTTCGACAAAGAGGGAGAGCTCATTACCAATCGCGGACTCAAAGGGGTGCAGGCGGTCGACTATTCTGGTTCGATTCCCGACTCTCCTATTCACCGCGGTTTTGACCAATTCTTCGGCACAGTTTCTTGCCCGACCACGGACTGGTTGTACGCCTACGTCGATGGAGATCGCATTCCAAACCCGCCAACAAAACTGCTAGATAAGAGCAATTTGCCAACCCACCCTTACAGTCACGACTGTCGACGCGGCATGGTTGCGGACGACTTCGACCTCGAAAGAGTCGACCTGGTTTTCCTCGAGAAAAGCGTCAACTTTCTCGAAGCGCACGTGGAGGCCAAGCCGCAGCAGCCCTTCTTTCTTTATCATTCGATGCAGGCCGTGCACCTGCCATCTTTCCCAGCCAAAGAGTTTCAGGGCAAAACCAAGTCCGGGCCGCATGGTGACTTTCTGTTTGAAATGGACTATGTCGTTGGCGAACTGCTTGCCACGCTTGATCGACTCGACGTCGCCGACAATACGATCGTGATTTTTGCCAGCGACAACGGCCCCGAAGTGCCGACGGTACTGAACATGCGCAAGACGCATGCACACGACGGCGCGCGGCCGTGGCGCGGAGTGAAGCGCGATCAATGGGAGGGCGGCCATCGCACACCTTTCCTGGTCCGGTGGCCGGGGAAAGTAAAAGCCGGTTCCACCAGCGAGCAATTAACCAGCTTGACCGACGTCATGGCTACTTGCGCCGAAATTGTTGGAGCGCAGCTGCCGAATGACGCCGCCGAAGACAGCTTTAACATGCTGCCGGTCCTGCTGGGAACTGCCGGTGAAAAACCGGTGCGTGAGTTCATGCTGCAACAGACCATCTCGCTAGCCCTGTCGATACGCCGCGGCAATTGGAAGTACCTCGACCACAAGGGTTCGGGCGGCAACAACTATGACAAGCCCGGCGATTGGGGGATGTCGCCGTACAAAATCGAGGACACCGATCCCGACGCCCCCGGTCAGCTTTATGACCTAGACAACGACCCGGGTGAAACGAAAAATATTTACAGCCAGCATCCCGAGATAGTGAAGGAGCTAAAGGAGCAGCTCGAAAGTTTCAAGCGCGACGGGCGTAGCGCTCCAAAAACGTAGCGGGCGGAGCACTTCGGAGCGCAGCGAACCTAGCGCTCCAAAACACTAACGAGGCTTGGAACTGAGTTTGCAAAGGCGTTTTTTAGATGGTTTCGGCAAAAGCTTTTTGCACGTAATCCACGAACACCCGCACTTTGGCGCTTAGATAACTGGTACGCGGGTAGACTATCCACATCCCACCGGACGGCTTGCTCAAACGGGGTAAGATCCGCACCAGAGTGCCAGCTTTTTTTTCTGCATCGCAATGGCTACTTGGCATGAGTGAAATTCCATAGCCCTGCAAAGTGGCCTGTCGAACCCCATCCAAATTATTAAGAGTCAGTTTGCCGTTAATGGGGATGCGAACTTTGCCGCGCGGCCCATTCAATAGCCACGCTGATCCGTGAACCCAACTCGGGAAAAGTATGCAACGATGCTTGGCAAGGTCGGATGCACGCTTTGGCAAACCATGTTCCTCTAAATACTGAGGGCTGGCAACAATTTGGATGTCACCGCCAAGTAGAGGCCGACCAGTCAAGGTGCCTTGGGGGGGCTTGCCGCCCCGTAATGCGACGTCAAAGCCCTGCTCGATAAGGTCGACATATTGATTGCTAAGGTCTAGGTCCAAATCCAAATCTGGATAGGCATTGCTAAAGCCGAGCAGGATTTCAAAGGTTCGAGTTCCCAATTCGGAGGGAGCGGTGATGCGTAGTCGACCTCTTGGTTCATCCAGGATGGAGGTGGCAAGCAATTCAGCGGAAATCAGTGCTTCCGCAGCGCGAGAAGCTTCTTTGAAAAATGCAAGTCCAGCTTCGGTTAGGCTTAGTCGACGAGTGGTGCGTCGCATAAGTTGCAAGCCGAGTTGGCTTTCTAGACGGCTTACTCGGCGGCTTACGGTGGATTTAGGTAATTTCAAAGTCCGCGAGGCCGCGCTGAAACTGCCCTCGTCAACGACTTGAATGAAAATGAGTGCGTCGCCTGGATCCCAGTTGATTGTCCCAATCATGGAACAGTTATATTCATTTATGCCAGATAGTCAACCAAATCAAATCCGGATAACATGCCAGCCTGTCACTAAGACGCATCAAACTCATGAACAAACTCTTCACCTACGCACCCACCGGCGCCCGCTTGCTGCTTGGCTTGATCTTCACCGTTTTCGGCCTGAACAAGTTCTTCCAATTCATTCCGATGCCGCCCATGGAGGGAGTCGCCGCTGAATACATGGGCGGATTGGCCGCCACCGGGTATTTTTTCCCCCTGCTCGGGGCAACCGAAGTCGTGGTGGGAGTGGCCTTGTTGCTGAATCGATTCACTGCACTAGCCCTGGTGATTTTGGCGCCAATTACGGTGCATATCGCCGCATTCCACATCCTCGATCCATCGGGTTTGCCAATGGCCGTGGTGATTTTGCTTCTACACCTAGGATTGGCCTGGGACTTGCGTGCCGCATACCGCCCTCTACTCCAGTCCAAGTGACCGACCATAGCCTCAACTCTAGGTAAGCACTGATTTCCATGATGCAGGCCGAATTTCCGCAAGAGTCCAAGGCGACTGGCGAGTTCCGACGTCAAGTTAGCGCCTTTAGACGTCAGGTGCGTGCAGACGGGAGTACTCCGTATCGCGCCGATGCCAACCGCTACCACTTGTATGTTTCCAGCGCCTGTCCCTGGGCCCACCGCGCCATCTTGGTACGCAAGCTGAAGAAACTAGAGGACGTAATCGGAATGACCATCGTTGATCCTATTCGGGATCAACGAGGTTGGGCCTTTACCGCCGACGCCGATCCCGTCAACGGCTTCCGCTTTTTACAGGAGGCTTACTACAAGACGGACAAGGATTGGGACGGCCGAGTTACTGTGCCCGTGCTGTGGGACAAGCTGACGGGGGAAATCGTCAATAATGAGTCCTCCGAAATCATGCGCATGTTGAATTCAGAATTTGACGAATTTGGCGATGCGCAGCTAAATCTCTATCCCGCGGCTTACGCCAAAAAAATTGATGGACTTAATCAATGGATTTATGAAACCGTAAATAACGGTGTCTACCGAGCTGGTTTTGCAACCACACAATCCGCTTATGAACAAGCCGCGATCCCTCTATTTGAGTCATTGAAGAAGTTGGATCAAGTGCTTTCCCAACAGCGTTATTTGCTCGCAAATCGGATAACCGAAGCCGACTGGAGGTTATTTACGACCTTGGTGCGATTTGATCCGGTCTACCATTGCCACTTCAAATGCAATTGGAATCGACTGGTGGATTTCCCAAACCTTTGGGCTTATGTGCGCGACTTGTATCAGCAGCCTGGGGTTGCCGAAACAGTGGACTTCGATCAAATTAAGCGCCACTATTTCATTACCCACCGAACGATCAATCCAACTGGTATAGTCCCGGTTGGTCCGAACATCGATTTCGAAGAACCGCATGGGCGCGGTTGATGCTGTGGATGCATCGTTCTTAGCTAGGCGCCTTTTGCCGCCCGAAACCTACCGGTTTGTAAATCCATAATCTTCCACCCCGAGCCATGCCTAAATCCAAAATCGCAGATCGCAAACCAACCGCAGTTGAACTTGAACCCGGTCGGCACCATTGGTGCGCTTGCGGACGATCTCAGGCTCAGCCCATGTGTGATGGCGCCCATCGTGGTAGTGGCATCAAGCCACTCGCATTTGAAGTGGAAAAAAAGGGAGAGCTTCATTTATGCATGTGCAAGCAGTCCAAAAATCCTCCGTACTGCGATGGTAGCCACGCCAATCTTCCCGCAGATGTGGACGAAATGGAGCTGCCGGTTGCGGGCGGAAGTGACGCGCCGAAAGCAGTAAATACGCCTGAGGAGCCAACCGTCGAATTTATTCACGCGCTGGCCAAGGATGGACTCAACAAATTTGGCCATCACGGCCCGATGGAATCGATGGGAATTCCGCGTTCGGAATTGCCGCACTGGGATGACCTGCAAATTTTGACCGCTCAATTGGCCAGCAAGCCGTTGATGGAGGACGTTGAGGTTATGACTGAATTCGTGCTCGGTCCGAGAGCGAAAAAACCGCTAGTCATGAAGATGCCTTTGTTTGTATCGGATATGAGCTTTGGTGCGCTTTCGGAGGAGGCAAAGATCTCCATGGCTCGGGGCGCGGAGCTGGCTGGTACCGGGATCTGCTCAGGTGAAGGCGGGATGCTAGCGGAAGAACAAGCCGAAAATTCGCGTTATTTATATGAGTTAGCGTCGGCCAAATTTGGTTTCAAAGAGGAGTTGCTGACTAAGGTACAGGCTTTCCACTTCAAAGCGGGCCAAGGGGCAAAAACAGGCACCGGAGGCCATCTTCCTGGCCAGAAAGTCGTCGGGAAAATTGCAGATGTTCGAGGTTTAAAAGTAGGCCAAGCGGCGATTTCACCTCCAACCTTTGAGGAGTTCACCACTCCCTCCGATTACGCCGAATTCGCCCACCACGTGCGCGCATTGACGGGTGGAATTCCGATTGGTTTCAAGATGTCCGCCCAGCACATTGAACGTGATTTGGATTTTGCGCTTGAAGCCAGTGCCGATTATGTGATCCTCGATGGTCGCGGCGGGGCGACCGGCGCAGCGCCGCAGATCTTTCGCAACCATATTTCGGTTCCAACCATCCCCGCGCTGGCGCGTGCGCGTCGCCATTTGGACAAATGCGGAGCTCCTGACGTCAGCCTAATTGTGACGGGTGGCTTGCGCACGCCAGCGGATTTCATCAAAGCGCTCTGCTTAGGCGCCGACGGAATCGCGCTTGCCAATTCGGCTATGCAAGCAATCGGATGCGTCGGCGCTCGAATTTGTAATAGCAATAATTGTCCCGCCGGCATCGCCACTCAACAGGAGCATTTGCGCCAGCGACTGGACATTCAGAAATCCGCAGAGCAACTCGCCCGCTTCCTGCACGCATCAACCGAATTGATGCAAGTCATGGCTCGAGCCTGCGGCCATCACAGCCTTGCCGATTTTTGCCAGGAAGATCTAACCAGTTGGAAAAAGGAAATGGCGGACCTGAGCGGGGTCGTTTTTGCTGGGGCTAACGGCAAGCTGTAGGGCGAATATGCCCCCGGTGAGGGGATTGTTATAGTTGCCCCGTGGAGGAAATGGCTTGAAAGCAGAGTACCTTCCGCGAGTTCCATTGGTGCTGGCGGCCCTGAGTCTGGGCGCGTTCTTGGTGTTCGCGATCGACATTTTTGGAAGCCCAAAGCCGTATGGCGCGGGTAAGGCGACGACTGGGAATTCCCCAGTGGTTCCTGGTCTGAATGGAAAGCACCCACTCGACCAGCGTCAGGTCGGGGCACTGCTCATTGGTGAACTGGGGTGCGGTAGTTGCCATTCCCAGTTGCAGCCTATAGTGGCAAATGCTAAATCGGCTCCGGATCTGCATGAGGTCGGCTGGCGAGTTTCGCCGGATTATCTGAGAAGGTTTGTGGCCGACCCCGCGGCGGCTCATCCAGGCACCACCATGCCGCAAGTCATGTCCGGGCTGAAGTCGCCCCAGCGTGAAGTCATTGCAGAGGCAATTACCCAATTCCTGATTTCCCAGGCCGGCGCGCGCTTTAGCAAAGACTCGGTTTTGGCCAGCGAGCTAAAGGCAGGCGGCAAGCTGTTTCATTCAGTAGGTTGCGTCACTTGCCATCCGCCGCGCGAGGCGCCAATGATGGGCATGGCGGTGCCGACGCCGTCGGCTGGGGCGGTTGGCTTGGATCATTTGCCCGAAAAATACAGTCTGAATTCACTTTCGGAATTCCTCCATCAACCGCTCAGGGTTCGACCCTCGGGGCGCATGCCTGACATGGGCTTAACCTCGTCCGAAGCCAGGTCCATTGCTAGTTATTTAATTGGCCCGGGAGACATTGAAACTCCAATCGAACAGGTGAAACCGTCGTTGGTGGATTCAGGCAGAATTTATTTTCAAGCCCTCGGCTGTGTTTCCTGTCATGCGCTGGATGGAATGGAATCTACTCCGCCGCCTGCGCTCGACCAGAAAATTCTAAATCCAGAGCGCGGCTGCCTGGCCCAAAATCCAACGTCTGCACCCAACTTCAACCTCTCGGACTCTCAACGAGTTGCCCTTCAGGTGGCACTAAAAGCGGGTGTGACCGAAGAATCTGCCGAGCAAAAAGTTGCGAACACGCTCACCGCGTTCAACTGCATCGGCTGTCATGTGCGTGACGACTTTGGCGGGGTTTCTGCCGAAAACAATCTGTACTTTCAAACCAGTGAGCCGTCGCTTGGAGATGACGCTCGCATACCGCCGCCGTTGACCGAGGTCGGCGCCAAGTTGAATTCCGAGTGGTTTCACAAGGTGATGTTCGATGCAGCGAGCGTGCGTCCTTACATGCACACCCGCATGCCGCAATTCGGTGAAGCTAATCTAAAAACCCTTGGTTCACTGTTTGAATCCGCGGATCCCACCACGGCCATTGAAATGCCGGTTCCAAGCGGTGATGAAGCCAAGGTGGCGCGCGAAGCTGGCCAAGCACTGCTTGGCGCGGACACTCTAGGCTGCATCAATTGTCACGCATTCAACGGCAAAAAATCTCCGGCGTTCAATGGCATTGATCTCATCACTGCCGTCGAAAGGTTGCGCCCGGAATGGTTTATGCGCTTTATGATTGCGCCGCAAAATCTACGCCCCGGCATCGTCATGCCGCAAGGTTGGCCAGGTGGAATTGCCTCCCGCACCGAAATTCTCGACGGCGATACCGACGCCCAGTTGAAGGCGATTTGGTATTTTCTTTCACAAGGGCGGACGGCAAGGGACCCCAAAGGCATTCGTTCTGAAGCGACCATCCTGGAAGTTGCAGATTTGCCGCTTACCTACCGTGGGCGGAGCAGAATAGCCGGATTCCGCGGCATTGCAGTTGGTTTCCCAAGTGGAATAAATTACGCGTTTAACGCCAATACCGGCAGTCTATCTGGAATATGGCAAGGTGGTTTTGTGCGGGTGCGCTGGGACGGCCAGGGTGCGGGTGATTTTGATCCGGCCAGTCGATCTATCGCTCTGGCTCAAGACGTCGCCTTCTGTTTCCTTGCCACCGACGAGGCACCGTGGCCGTTGCAGCCAGTGATGGACGAGGAAAATCCGGTCAATCCCGACCCTCTATATCCGCGCAATCTCGGCTATCAATTCGGCGGTTATTCCTTCAACGATGCATCGGTGCCGACCTTGAGGTATGGCTTCGGCGACATTGCCATCGAGGACACTTCTATGGCGGGCACCGAGGAGGCAAGTAAGTCTCTCACCCGCTCGTTGCGGTTCACCTCACCTGCCGCGCAGAGCTTGCACTTCCGAGCTCTAACCGGAAATGTAGAAGAATTGGCTCCATTGCAATTTCAGACCGACGCCCTGCGTCTCACCATCCCGTCCGCCATTACCCAGTTACGCCCGATGACAGGCGAGGAAGGGCAAATGGAACTCATCCTCAAGCTCGAAATTCCCATGGGTACGTCTACACTGGAGTTCCACTATGAAGTGCTGTAATAAACTCCTTGTTTGCACTACCGCAATGGTGCTGATTCACGTTCTCATTTCGTCGACCGCAAGCGCTCAAGATTTGGGCGCGAGATGGGGGACGGAACAACGGGAACGTGAGTTTTACCGATTGGTGGACGTCCCTATTCCGGCGGATACGGTGATCGAGACTGGAGCTTTTGTCACCTTGCCGGACGATCGCATTGCCTTAGGCACGCGCCGCGGCGACATCTACATTTTGGATGGCGTAGATCAAATGAAGCCGGAACCTGAGTTCCATCTCTTTGCCTCCGGCCTGGATGAGATTTTTGGTTTGGACTACAAGGACGGGTCGTTCTACGTCACGCAAAGTTGTGAATTAACACGCATCACCGACACCACCGGCAACGGTCGCGCCGATCAATTTGAAACCATTTCCGACGCCTGGGGCTACGCCAATTATCATGAGTATGCCTTCGGATCCAAATTCGACGAACAAGGGAATATTTTCGTCGCGCTTGGTCTTTCTCAGTCCTACAACTCGCGCGCGCTATTCCGAGGCTGGGTGATTCAAGTGACGCCAGAGGGTGAGTCCATTCCCATCGCCAGTGGTTTGCGCAGCCCTGCTGGAATTGGCCCGAACGAACACGGTGCGCTTTTTTACATCGAAAGCCAAGGCCCGTGGAATTCGTCCAATAGTTTGAAAGCTATCACTCCAGGCAGTTTCATGGGTCACCCCATTAGTTACAACTGGTATGAATTCGCCCCCAACATGGGGCCAGCGCCAGTGGTCCCCAATTCCGGCTCGCGCATCCTGATTGAAAAGGAACGCGTCCCTCAGCTCATCCCTTATGCGGTAATCTTCCCCTATATCCGCATGGGACGATCCATTACCGGCTTTACCTTGGATCGCAGCAACGGCGCGTTCGGCCCGTTCGAAGATCAGATGTTCCTGGGCGATTACACGCTGTCGATCATCATGCGAGCAACCACCGAACAGGTGAATGGCGTCTGGCAAGGTGCCTGCTACCCATTTCGCGAAGGCCTCTCCACTGGAATTCTCAATGTGCATTTTACCCCCGAAGGTCGGCTGATTTGCGGCGGCACCAACCGCGGCTGGCCGGTGCGCGGCATCAAGCCATATGCGCTGCAGCGGCTGGAGTGGACCGGCGTCATGCCCTTCGAAATCAAGCGTATCAACATCACTTCCGACGGATTCAGGATTGCCTTTACCAAGCCAGTTGAAAAAAAATGCGGCAGCGATCCGGCTTCTTACAAAGTCAGTACGTTCACCCATATTTACCACGCAGGTTACGGCGGGCCCGAAGTGGATCAAACCACTCCTGCGGTGAAATCGGTTCAGCTTTCAGAGGATGGACTGGAAGCCAACATCGTTCTCAGTGAAATGAAACTTGGCCATGTCCATGAATTCCATCTCGACGAACTTCGAGCACGCGACGGCGAAGAGTTGTTGCACAAGGACGCTTACTACACCGTGAATGCCATCCCGGTTGGGCATGCAGAAAGGGAGAAAGTCCATCCAGTCCCTGAAAGTCCAAAATGGCTGGTCTTTCCAGGAGGCAGCGGCCCTGGTGCAGGCAAGCACATCGTACTCATCGCTGCTGACCAAGAGTATCGAAGCGAACAGTCGTTGCCGATGCTGGCCAAAATTCTTTCGCAACGCCACGGTTTTCATTGCACCGTGCTCTTCAGCCTGAACTCAAATGGTGAGGTCGATCCTACCCAGGAAATCAAATGGCAAGATGATTCGGTGGTTCACAATATTCCTGGGTTGGAGCATCTAGCGGACGCCGATTTAATGATATTGTTTAGCCGGTTGATTACGCTACCCGAAGACCAACTGGCCCACTTTTACCAATACCTTGATTCAGGTAAGCCGATTGCGGCTTTCCGCACCGCAAACCACGGATTCATCGGTTTTGACTATTTGAAGAATGGCGACCGAATCAATTTCGGTGAAGATGTACTCGGCGGGTCCTTTCGCAATCACCACGGGCGATGGCATCAGGATTCCACCCGCGGCATCATTGTTGACGCCAACAAAAACCATCCGCTGCTACGCGGAGTCAGCGAGATTTGGGGGCCGTCCGACGTCTATCGAACCTTCCCGGAGGGTGAGGCACTTCCCGTCGAATGCATTCCGTTAGTGATGGGGCAGCCACTCATGACGCGCGAAAAAAACTCGCCCATCAATCAAGAACTCATCCCGCTCCCCGTGGCCTGGGTGAAAGAATGGACCGGGAATAGCGGCAAAACTGGGCGAGTTTTCCATTCGACGATGGGAAGTGGCAAGGATTTTGAAAATGCCGGCTTGCGACGTCTGGCGGTAAATGCGGTGTATTGGAGTCTAGGTTTAGAGGCGCAAATCACCCCAGAGATGAACGTGGACGTCGTCGGCACCTTCAATCCGCTCCCGAGTGGATTCAACTACGAGCAGCTCGGCGTGCGCCCACATCCGCCAGCGTACTACAAATAAACCGCCGCTAAGCACCTGCGGCCACCGGGACAGATTCGCCTGTTATATTGGATTTGTCCCTTTCCCTCCAAATTCAACCACTACCTAGGTGCCCCCAATCTTTACTCGCCGCGATCTGCTTCGGATCGGCGGCAGTTCGCTACTCGGCCTCAGCCTAGAGCGACTGCTTCCAGCCTCCGCATACTCCACAGTCCCAAACTTGGGGCCCGGGTGGGGCAAGGCGAAAAGCGTCATTTTGGTATTTCTTCAGGGCGGTCCCAGCCACCTTGACCTCTGGGATCCCAAAGAAAACGTGCCCGACGACGTGCGCTCGGTATTCAAAACTATTTCGAGCAAGGTGCCCGGCATGGAACTGACCGAGCTGATGCCGCGTTTGGCGCAAGTCACTGACCGGCTGACGTTAATTCGGTCGATGAGTTATTCACCGATTGGTTTGTTCAACCACACCGCGGCGCATTACCAAATGCTGACCGGTTACACCGCCGACAAAGTGAGCCCGTCGGGGCAGCTTGAGCCGCCATCGCCGAAGGACTATCCAAACGTCGGTTGCAATATCGTCAAGCTGCGGCCCCTCGAAGACGCCATGCTGCCCTTCGTCATGATGCCGCGGCCGCTGCAGGAATCTAACGTGATTGGTAAGGCCGGCACCGCAGGTTTTTTGGGCCGTGCTTTTGATCCTTACACCCTTTATCCGTCTGGCGACGATTTAGACATGAGCAAGATGGACCGCATTAACGCCGACGATCTGGCATTGCGCCCGGAGCTTACCCAAGGTCGTTTGGAACGACGCTCGCGGCTGCGCGATTTGGTCAATGGGGCTATGCCTGACGTTGAAAAGGCAGTCGAGGATTTTGAACTTGATTCCTACACCGCCCAAGCCTTGGATTTGGTTTTGTCTGGAAAAGCTCGCGCAGCTTTTGATTTGGAAACCGAAACGCCCGAGCTGCGTGATCGATATGGTCGCAATACCTTCGGTCAAAGCTGTTTGCTTGCGCGACGTTTTGTGGAAGCGGGTTCGCGTTTTGTGCAAGTGAATTGGCCAAAGGTGGCAAATTCGGATCGGCACTCTTTTGACTGCCATGTCGGTTTGCCCAAGCGCATGAAAGAAGATGCTGCACCGCTGCTCGACCCTGGTTTGGCGACGCTGATTGAAGACCTTGACGACCGCGGCTTGCTTGACGAAACCTTAGTTGTCGCCGTGGGCGAATTTGGCCGCAGTCCGCGCAAGGGATTGAGTACCTCCGGCAACACCAATGACAATGAAGGACGGGATCACTGGCCTTATTGCTTCACAGCAGTGGTGGCTGGCGCTGGCATCAAGCGTGGTCACATTCACGGTGAGTCCGACGCCACTGGTTCTGCGCCCCTGAGGGATCCAGTCCATCCCACCGACTTGCTAGCAACAATTTACCATTCGGTTGGCATCAAAGCGGAGACGATGGTTTTCAATCATCTCAATCAGCCGCGTGAACTGGTGAAAGGGCATCCCGTTTTGGACCTTTATCAGCGCTAATTGATGATGTTCCTAACCTCCATACTCCTCGTCGCAACGGTGCAAGAGCCCGCGCCCAGCTTTCATCGCGACGTCCGCCCGATCTTGCAGGCCAATTGCCAAGGATGTCATCAGCCGGCCAAAGCCAAAGGCGGGGTGGATTTGACCAGCCATAGCGCAATCCTGGCAGGGGCCAAGGACGGTCCGATTCTGGCGGCCAATGACAGCCATGCAAGTTTATTGTTGGAAGTAGTTCTTCCTTTAGGAGACGAAGCTCCTGATATGCCCGAGGATGGAGATCCGTTAAGTGCGGACGACATCGATATTCTGCGCCGTTGGATAGACGGCGGCGCGTTGGATGATACACCTGCATCCTTGCTTGCAAAAGTCGACGCCCAGAATCCTCCGGTTTATTTACAGCCTCCAGTGCTTACGAGTTGCGCGTGGTCGCCAGATGGCTCCACCTTGGCTGTGTCCGGGCACCATGAGGTGTTATTGCATCAAGCCGAAAAAACCAATCCCATGCGTTTCATTGGCATGTCCGAACGCATTCAATCCATAGCTTTTTCACCCGACGGCAAACTGCTCGCGGTAGCTGGTGGTTCACCGGCGCGATTTGGCGAATTGCAGATTTGGAAAGTTGCCGATGGCAAGTTGAAACTCTCCATCCCAGTTTCCTTCGACACCATTTACGGTGCAAGCTGGTCACCAGACGGC
>JACNIZ010000319.1 GCA_014382805.1 Planctomycetota bacterium | reverse complement strand
GGTGGTTGATGCGGACTACGAGGTGAAGGAGTAACCTGTCAGCCAGTGGCGGGGTGATTCCGCCCCGCTTACCGACTGATGATCCAAGCTGACTGCCTCACGAAACGCTACGGCCGCATAGTTGCCGTCGAAGAACTGAGCTTTCGGGTCCAGCCAGGAGAGATCCTGGGATTCCTGGGCCCGAATGGCGCAGGAAAGAGCACAACGCTGCGCATACTCAGCGGTTATTTGCCGCCGACGTCCGGATCTGCGCAGATCAATGGCCTTGATCTGACTCAACATTCGTTGCTGGCGCGGCGTTCAATTGGATATTTGCCCGAAAATTTTGTCGCTGCTCCGGAACTCCGGGTAGGCGAGTATTTGCGATTTAGAGCCAAGCTCAAGGGTTTAAAAGCTAGCGAGGCCAAAGCTAGAACCATCGAATTGGCTGCCGCCTTAGGGCTGACCGATCGCCTTAAGCAGTCCTTTGCCGCGCTGTCCAAAGGCTTCAAACAACGCGTTGGCTTAGCAGATGTACTCATCGCCGACCCTCCGGCTTTGCTGTTGGATGAGCCGTTTGGTGGCTTGGACCCGTTGCAACGCCACGAACTGCGCAGTTTTTTGGCCAAGCTCGCTGCGGCTGGCAAAGCCATTCTGTTCAGCAGCCACGTTCTTCCTGAAGTGGAAGAACTTGCCCAGCGTGTACTCATATTGCACCAAGGTCGGGCTCAGGCCGACGGTACGATTGAAGAGCTGGGTAGGCGTGCGGCCGAGCAAGCTCCTGTGCAATTTCGCACCGAAGCCGACCCTGCTGCCTTAGCCCTCGCCCTCGCCAACGCCCTGCCAGCCGCCGAGTTGGCTAGCCTGAAACAGCACGGGACCATTTTTGAATTATTGCCGGAATCCGCCGAGCGCCGTCACGGGTTGTTTCAATGGCTGGCTCAGCGCAAAGAACCAATCGCCGAATTTCGTACTCTGGCGCCGTCGCTAGATGATTTGTTCCGCTCGATGACGGAATCCCAGCCACCGTCCCAGACTCAGCCCCAGCAGCCATCATGAGAGCCTTCCGCGCTTTGTTGGGACGTGAGATCTACTCCATGTTGGTCTCGCCATTTGTCTACGTGCTGCTGGGTTTTTGGTTCTTACTCAACGGCCTGTTTTTCGCATATCTAGTATCCGGCCCCGAAGTTCGCGCCGACCTCAACCAACTGTCGCAATTTATGTTCGGCTCGGGCTTGTTGGTATGGCTGCTATTGCCGGCCTTCCCACCCTTACTCACGTTGCGACTCTTTGCCGAAGAGCGCCGCCTCGGCACGCTCGAGCCTCTGCTAACCGCACCCATCAGTGATTTGGCGGTAGTGCTTGCCAAGTATTTAGCTGCGTGCCTGTTCTTTTTGATTTTCTGGGGCGGGGTATTATTGCTCTTCGTCATTTTGGCCATGAGCGGCGGCGCGCTTGATTGGCCGACGGTGCTTTGCGGTTTCCTTGGCGCCATTCTTCTCAGTTTGTTGTTTCTCGCCACTGGCTTATGGGCATCGGCTTGGACCGGAAACTTGGTTTTGGCTGCCGGCGGGGGTGCTGCCCTGAATTTCATGCTGCTGTTTTTGCCGGTGCTGTTGGAACCACGCTCGGGTAAAACGGGCGGCCTTGCCCATGCTATGAATATCCCTAACATGCTTGATCGCGGCTTTAGCGTCGGCTTGTTGGATAGCTATAGCCTGGCCTTTTTCCCCTTGCTCATTGTGCTGTTTTTATTCCTCACTTGGGTGCGTTTGGTTTCGCGGCGGTGGGTGCCATGATTTTTTGGTGGGCCAAATGAAACAACGCCGACGTTATAAGTTAGGTCTCATCACCACCCTTGCCTCCTTGGGTGGCATCGCGCTGATTTTGCTGTGCCTGCAAACTCTGGCCAGCCCCAAATTCCGCACCCGCTGGGATTTGACTAGTCAAGGCCAGGTCGGGCTAAGTGAACGCACGGTCGACGCCTTGGCGCAGTTGCCCGAGGGCAGTCGAGCCGTGGCTTTTCTGCTGTTCAAGGAAAACCGGCAGCTGCTGCAAAACGGCGCTCAGGTATATCCGAAGGCATATGGTCGCTTGCGAGTGCTACTGGAAGATGCGCGCATTCGATCTGGCGGCAAGTTGGAAGTGTCCATTTTGGAGGAGTTTTCTAGTCCAGTAGAAATTGAAACTACGCTGCAAGAGTATGAACGCCAGCCGCTCGAAGTTTTGGCCATTCAAACGCCGACCGGACAACGTCGTAAGTTTTTGTTCGACGAGTTGTTTGTCACCCTGCCTCCGTCTCCAGATGGTGCTCCGGCGCGCTTGGTGCAAGAGCGCATCGATTCGGTGCTGGGCGACGCGGCGATTCGATTGGCGTCGGGAAAAACTTTACGCGCCGGAATCGTGACCGGATATGGCCAGCCCTTTGTCGATCGTGAGCAAGGATTGTTACCGTTTTTGCGCGTAATGCAATCCGAAGGCGTGGACGCGATTGCAGTCGAAGGGCCGGCCCAGGCGTTGGTGCAAAATTTAGATTTGCTCGTCGTACCCGGCCAGCGCAAATCCTTCCTAGATGCCGACGCCAACGCCCTGCGACAATGGCTGCAAGCTGGCAAACCATTATTCTTGGCTTTAGGGCCGACGGCACCGCCCGAGCTAGTGGCAAGCTGGAATCAAAGCTTGGCCAATCACGGGATTCAGTTTGGCCCAGGCATGATTTGCGAAGCGCGCCCTGAGTATCGCGTTTATCCCGGCACGAGTGCGGTCGCCACTTTAGAACTGGCTGATCATCAGTTTAGTGGACAGCACACCGCAACCATGCGCTTATCTGAAGCGGGTCGGCCCCAAGGCGTGGTTGCGGTGCGACCCTTAGAGTTGGTAGGTGGTAATAACGACTACAGCCGGGTTAGTTTGGCTCGCAGCGGCGAAAAGGCCTGGGTTGATTTGGACCAAGATTTTGCGCCAGGGCCAGGTGAAAACATTGGGATAAAAAACATTGCCGCTGCGGCGGAACTCTGGGAAGGAATCGACCCTAGTGCTTCTGGCCGGGTAATTCTGTTTGGCAGTGCGGTGACGTTAACCGGCCGCCACTTACCCGGGATTCATGAATTTTTAGGTGCTGGCCTGCGCTGGTTAATCGGCCAAGATGAAACGCCAGGCGGCTTGGTCGCCCTAAAGAGTCTGCCGTTCCGACCAACGCGTAGTACTCAGTTGCGCATCACAAACCTTGCCATTTTGGGCATTCCCGGTTTTACTTTGTTGTTGGCATTGTTGATTTTCTGGAGACGTCGTTCATGAATCCGCAAAAACTTTTGCTGCTCGTGTTGGTGATGGTTGCGGCCATCTCGGTTTTGTTTTACTTGAATACGCGCGACCCGCTGCAGCCTAACAGCGACGACCGAATCGAGGACCAACAAGCTGCACTTTTCGAATCCGCCACGGCGAAACAGGTTCCCACCATTCTGAAAGGGGATTTCGCAAATCTTCAACATATAGTCCTGCACCGCGCTGAAGACTTCAGCATGGTCAAACTGGTTCCCGGCGAAAATGAGCTGTGGGATATGTTGGAGCCGATGCAAGATCGCGCCGAAAGTGGATTAGCAATTGCGCTTGCAAATTTGCTATTTGATACTGCTGCATTACCCAAGCCAGTGGAATGGGAAAATCACTCAATGGCAGAACTGGGCTTGGAGCAACCGCGTTTCGACCTCGAGGTTTTGTTTCAGGACGGCAGCGAAGAGCGCCTGCAATTTGGTGCACGCGTGCCGCAAACTTCTAACCATTTTGCGTTATTGGGAGATGAACTTATTCAAGTGCCGGCGCAGCTAGTGGATTTGACCAGTCGCGACCCCAGTCATTGGCGCGACCACGGGGTTTTCCGATGGCCGCACTTGCTTCGTCACCTCGAATGGCATCCTCAGGAAGGACCAGCCATCGTATTAATCCGCCCAGGCAATCATTGGCAACTAGAGGAGCCGATTCAAGGTGCAGTTGATCCGTTAAGAGTGAAGTTTCTGTTGCGCCTGTTGGGGTCACGCGTCAATGGTTTGCCTTCCGATCGATTGCGCCAAGAAGAAAAAACTAGTTTTAGCGAAAATGCTGGACAGTTGATTGTGAGTAACGAAGTGGTAGGAGCCGGACCTACCGAGCAGCGATTTTGGATTTTCAATCAGTATGCATTGGATCAAAATCGCGATTATTTATTGGCCATGAACCAAGGTGACTTTCGTTTTTTTGGACTTTCATTGGAAGAAATGCGCAGTTCTCGATTGGTCGACTTTGACCCGAATCACATTTCTTCCATACGCTTAATTCTGAATTCACAGGAAGTGGTTTTGCAGCGGCAAAGAGGGGGTTGGGCTCATGCCGATGGCCGCACCTTGACGTCGGCAGCAAATAATAAGCTGACGACTTTGTTGCGCTACCTGTCGATTTTGGAAACCAATGAGTTGGTGCAAGCCGACGCCCAAGCTGATGTTCAGAGTATTTTGCTGTCGCAATCACGCACCCCAGTGCAGCGCGGATCTGTTCAATTGCGCTATAGCATGTTGGCGGATGGGCGCAGTGCTATTTCGGCGTTGGGTAGCCGTCAGAATTATGCGGCGGATAGAAATTTGGACGAAGAATGGCAAGCCGTTCTTCAGTTCAATCAGAATTAATTTACTGTCCAGAGGACTTTGCCGTCCTGCCAGCGAGCTTTACCGCTAATTAGTGCTTGTAGAGCTTCAGGGTAAACGCGCTTTTCCGCCTCAAAAACCATGCTTCCGATTTGATCCGGCGTGGCGTCGGTGGGCAGGGGCACCGCTTCTTGCAACAGGATAGGACCCTCGTCGTATTTGGCGCTGGCGAAATGAACCGTGCAACCGCTTACCACTTGTCGGTCGTTGGCGACTGCTTCATGCACATGATGGCCGAAGTAGCCTTTGCCGCCATAAGCTGGCAACAAAGCAGGATGGATGTTGATTACCCTTCCTTCCCAATGACTAGGTATCGGCAACAACTGCAGCCAACCAGCCATAACGATCCAATCCGGTTGCGCGCCATCAATTGCTTCAATTAATGCAGCCTGTCGGTCCTGGAATTCAGGATGAGTGGATTTACCAATCACCAGATAAGCCAAACCCAAGCGTTTGGCGCGCTTGACCACACCCAAATCAGCGCTGGATACGACGACTAACTTAATCGATGCGCGTAGTTGGCCTTGCAGGATTTGATCTTGAAAATTTTCTACGGTTCGCCCACTACCGGAAGCCAAAACGACTAAACGTGCCGCGGTCATGGCTGCAGGCCCCAGGTGCTATGGCCGCTCGATGCCCATATCGAAAGCAAGCTAAAGGTCGATTGCAGGCTTTCCACGCGATTTAAAGCCAAATAATGATCTTCGTGCAACAAGGCTTGGCACAGGTCAGTTGAAGTTTGCAGCAAGTAGGTATCATTTTCAGAATTTGCCAACGAGGCAGGTGCTTGATTGCGCCATTCTTTGATACGTGCCAGTAAGCGGCCAGCTTGGGCGGCGGAAAAATCTTGACCGAGCAAATCAAAACCTTGGGCCAAGTCGTCATACACAACCAGGATGTAAAGCGCCAGAATTTGATCATCAGGAGTGTCTACCGGAGCTAGCGCTTGCAGCAACGGATACCACTGTCTGGCATCTTGATAGCGCTCCCATTTCTGCACTTGAGTTTCGCGGTTGCCGGAAATTTGCACTTCAATTTTGATTCCGGCCGAACTGATTTCCAATACATTGGCTTTGCGCCCAGAGTCAACCTCCAAAATGGATACCTCGCCAGTGGCGACGTTTTTTTGGATGCTAGCGAGTGCTTTCGCGGCGAGAGCGAAAGTTGGCACTAACTCCATGGCCTTTAGTTTCATCTGCTCGTGGCCGCAATTTTGGGCAGCTTCTTGCCACCGGTCGGCGGCCTGCTGTAGAGCCATGACACGAATCGAATCGCGCACCGGAGCACTGGCTTTAGCGCGGAAGGCTGCGCGCAGGCCTAGGAAAGCGGCGGTTTCGGCATCGCTGATGGCGAGCTCGGCAGCAGTGGCTAGGTCTTCCCAGGCTTGTGTCCAAGACTGCGGAGAATCACCGCGAATGGCTCGCTCAAATTGATTGCGAATTTCCTCGGCTTGATCCCATTGCAGCTCTTGCAAAGCAGAGCTATGCAGCTTGGTCCAATCGTCAAATTGGGCTTGAGCACGCTGGTCGACCACTGCGGCAAGCGTCAACATTTCCGTTTCAGCCGCGAGTTCACCCAAACGCACCAGTTGGTAGGCGTCGGCAAAACGCAATTTATCCAAAGCTTCCCGTACCTTACTGGATGCTGCTTCTAAAGCCTTAAGGCGAGCTAGTTCTTCAGCAGTAGGAGCTGTTTCTAGAGCTTGGGCGGCGGCGAGTTTGTCCAGCCTTTGTAACTCGGCACGCGCCTCCTCGGCATGTGCACCAGCGGGATAATTTTCTAAAAAGCTCTGCAAAGCCGCGCTGCGTAGCGGCCCTTCAGTTTCTGCAATCGCTTGGAAATAACTAGATTCTTCTTCTAAGGCCTTGAGCTCGGCTTGAGCGGCTTCGCCCGGCCCTACGTTTACATACTCGACAATTTTTTCAGGTTCTTTGTTGGCGTTGGAATCAGGGCCGAAGGCTTGGAACAAACCCCAAGCACCAAGAGCCAGGATTGGGATGGCGAACAATAAGGTTTTTTGGGAACTGTGCTGATGATTCAGCAGATCCTCAAGCATCTCGGCAACATCCGACGCGTGCTCCGGGCGATCTTCAGGGTCTTTGCTAAGCAAGCTTGCCAGCAAGTCTTCCAATTCGCGCGGAACTTCAATTCCGGCCTCTTTTAAAGTAGGTGGCACCTCATCGCGGTGGGCAAGCAAGATTTCTTTCACCGAAGCACCACTAAAAACAGTGGACCCAGTCAGAAAGCGGTAAAGCGTGCAACCTAAGGAATAAAGGTCGGATGAGTGGCTGGCTTTGCCCTTCCCAACCGCTTCTGGCGCCATGAAATGCGGCGTACCACCAGCGGCTTCCTTGTCTAACATGCCGCGCGTTGCAGCCAAGCCCAAGTCAGCGAGCTTGATCATGCCACCACCGCCGATCATCAAATTTTCCGGCTTCACATCGCGGTGCACGAGGCCGTTTTCTTCAGCAAATGCCAAAGCGGCGGCACAATTTTGAGCAGCGGTCACGGCCTCTTCCCATGGCAAAGGCCCGCCTTCTTTAAGGCGATCTTCAAAATCTCCGCCAGGCACCAACTCCATGGTGTAGTAATGGAATCCGTCGTCCTTGCCTACGTTGTAGACCTGCACCAGATTTGGGTGGCTCAACCGGCCCGCAGCTTGAGCTTCGCGCCGGAAACTGGCGACGGCAAGGGGCATTTTGGTGGCTTCTGCATTCAGCAGTTTCAACGCCACCTCGCGGTCCAGGTCCATCTGCAGCGCGCGATAAACCACGCCGACGGCTCCTGCCCCCAGCCTGGACAATAATTTGTGCCCTCCCAAAACCTTGCCGATCAACGGATCGACCACCACTTTTTCACCTTCGGCATGAATGAAGCCACCCAATTCGCCGCAAGCTATATCGACTTTGCCACCTATCGGCAGCCTCACGGTGCGGAAGCTCTTATCGCCGGTAACGAACTCAAAAGCGCCGCTGGCCTGAAGTTCCAATTTACCGTCGGCTGACGGCACGCCAATGGCCAGCCCGTCCTGTTGCTCGGTGGGTGGGGCGGGCAGCACATCCAATGCGCCATCCGACCAAAGTAGATAGAGAGGGCGATTGCGGAGTGGAAAAGCGCCACTCTGCTGCTCGATTTGCCAGCGGATTCGAAGACTCACGGATTTATGGGGCGGGCGGGAACAGCGCGCGCCCAATGCGCACTAGGGTAGCGCCTTCTTCGATGGCGATTTCGAAGTCACTGCTCATGCCCATGGATAGTTCGGGCGCGCTGGGTAGCAACCCTTGCTGTTGGAATTGATCTGCAAGTTCTCGCACGGAAGCAAAATGGCGTCGCAAGCTATCGTCGCTGGCATGTTGGGGGGCCATGGTCATCAAACCACGTCTAGAAAGATACGGCCATTGCTCAAAATGATCCAAAAAAGCGGGCAACTCTTCCGCGGTCAGTCCAATGCGGCCATCTTCAGGGGTGAGATTGACTTGAACTAAAACCGGTAAAGGGTTGGGTCGTAACTCGGCACTGCAGCGGTCCAATTGCTGACCTAGCTTGGGGCAGGTCAGGGTGTGCACCATTTTGGCCATAGAAACGGCCTTTCTGGCCTTATTTCGCTGCAACGGACCGATCAAATGCCATTCGGCGGTGGGCAGTACCTCAAAATGGAGCTGCAATGCCTGCACTCGATTATGCGCATACAAGCGCTGGCCTTGGGCAAAGGCCTGGTGCAGGCTTGCGGGGGTTGCGGTTTTTGCCACTGCTAACACCCGGACGAGGTCGGCAGAACGGCCAGATTTTTGCGCGGCGGCCTCCACGCGCTGTTGGATCAGCGCATATCGATCCGCGAAGGTATTCGTCATCAGAAATGTATTCCCAGGCCCGGCGAGGCTATGATTCGCGCCAGATTAGCGACGCGGACCCCGTGGCGCATTACGCTGTTCACCCCCCTGACTGAATCTCAGCCATGATCATCGGCGTCCCCAAGGAAATTAAAACTCTGGAAGCCCGCATTGCACTCACGCCTGGCGGAGCTCAAGCCCTCATTGAAGCCGGCCATTCGGTCTTGGTCGAAGCAACTGCGGGCCTAGGCAGCGGCTTTGCGGATGAAGATTTCACGATTACCGGTGCTCAAATTCTCGACTCTGCCGACGAGTTGTGGCAGCGCGCGGAATTGATTTTAAAGGTGAAAGAGCCGCAGCCAATTGAGGTCGCGCGGTCGCGTCCTGGCCAGACCATTTTCACATATTTTCATTTTGCCGCAAATCAGGAATTGACCGAAGGCATGCTCGCCACCGGCGCACATTGTTTCGCTTACGAAACTTTGGAGGAAGGGCGAACCTTGCCGCTGCTTACCCCTATGAGTGAGGTCGCTGGGCGCATGGCTGTACAAGAAGGCGCCAAGTACCTGGAAGCACCGCAGGGTGGTCGCGGAGTTTTGCTTAGCGGACTGCCTGGAGTGGAGCCTGCTCACGTCACTATCCTAGGTGGTGGTGTGGTCGGAACGAATGCCGCCTGGATGGCTGCTGGCCTCGGGGCTCGCGTCGCCATAGTCGACGTCAACCTGGATCGCCTGCGCTACTTAGAAGATGTGATGCCGGCCAACGTCACCACCGTCTTCAGTACGCGGCCCAACATTTTGACCCTGCTGGAACGCACCGACCTATTGATCGGAGCGGTACTCATCCCGGGCGCGCGTGCACCAAAGTTAGTGAGCAAAGCTGACCTGGTTTTAATGCCAAAGGGTTCGGTGGTAGTGGACGTGGCGGTTGACCAAGGTGGCTGCATTGAAACTTGCCATCCAACCACGCACGACAATCCTACTTATGTAGTAGAAGATGTCATTCATTACTGCGTAGCGAACATGCCGGGTGCAGTACCACGCACCAGCACTTTTGGATTGACCAACGCAACTTTGCCCTGGGTATTGAAATTGGCCAAACTCGGCGCGAAGGATGCCGTGTTAGGTAGCCGGCAAATGGCTACCGCTGCCAACACCATTGCTGGCCAGCTAACTTGCGAAGCCGTCGCCGATGCTTTTGACCTTCCTTGGATTCCCGCTGTAAACGCGGTGGCCAGTCTTTAAAGCCCGCCGGTTTCTACATGAGCCCTTTGATAGCCCTGCTTGTGCTTGCGGTAGTTCAAGGGCTAACCGAATACTTGCCGGTTTCATCATCTGGCCATTTGGTGTTAGTGCGTCTCCTAACTGGCGAGGACGATGTGCTACCTACTGGCGCAGTTATCGAAGTATGGTTGCATTTAGGAACCTTGCTGGCAGTATTACTTTTTTACCGCGAGCGCATTTTTAAGCTCGCCCAAGGCGTGTTAGGTGGCGGCGTAGACGTCGCCAACCAACGGCGTCTGTTTTTATTGTTGATCGTTGGTACCATTCCTGCCGGTTTGGTTGGAGTGTTGTTTGAAAAGCAATTAGAAGTGCTATTCAACAATCCAACTTTGGTGGGGGTGGCGTTGCTGCTTACTGGAATGGTGTTGTGGGCCTCTCGCTCCATTCCTGATCGCAAAGGGGATTTATTGCGCCTGACCGTCAAAGCAGCGCTCCTTATTGGCGTAGTTCAAGCCTTTGCCATTGCTCCAGGCATTTCCCGCAGTGGCATGACCATCGTTGCGGGAATGGTTTTGGGTTTAAGCGTGGAATCGGCGGCAGCTTTTTCCTTCCTGCTTTCGATCCCGGCAATACTCGGCGCCGCGGTGCTGAAAGTACCGCATATTTTCGCTGGCGAAGGCGAACCGGAGGTACCGCTCATGCATTTATTCCTCAGCTTCGTGACCGCATTTGGTGTCGGTCTAGCCGCCCTCGGCATGCTGTTGTGGTTGGCACGGGGTCAGAAGCTGAGTTGGTTTGCGCCCTACTGCTGGGCAGCGGGCGTCGTCGCCATCTCGATGGGCTAAGCAGTCAGTCGCCGCGCTTGGCGTGTACCCATTCATTCAAAAATGGGCCAGGACATGCGGTCTGCTTCAAGTCCTGATGGCCCCAAATCTGCGAATCGGAAATCCCGTAATGACTTTGCAAAGCGGACGTCAACCGATCCAGCGCCGCCATTTGCTCGCCGCTCGGCTTTTGCGCCAACGCGTAATCGTCACCGCGCTCTGGTTGCGGGAAAAAATTTCCGATCAAACAAATGCCTATGTTGCCGCGATTCAACTCACTATTTCCAGCGTGGGCTCCCTGAGCATGCATCGGACGCCCTTCTATGACTCGGCCGGCCTGGTCGATTAAGTAGTGGTAGCCCAAGTCAGCCCAGCCCTCGCCCTGTTGGTGCATACGCTGCAAATCGCGCATTTCTCTATAGCTGTCGGCTAAGCGTTGCGTGGTCGCTGGTTCGGCGGTGTGGTGGATGGTCAGACGAAAAGGCTTGGCCATCGGATCGTGGTTGGCCAAAAGGGGCGCAGCACCCCAATCGCGACGCGACACGTCGGCAAAGCCTGGTGCGGTTCCATTGCTCGATGCCACTGGAGTGCGAACGTCGCTTCCCAAATAGGGCTGCAACCTAGCCATCATGGTGCTGTCGGTTTTCGGCAATGCCTTGCCCGAAGCATAGAGAAGCAGAAAATTGCATTCTTCCCCCTCGGGGCCACTCAGGCCCTTGGAGGCGGTAACCAAATGGCTCTTGGCCAGCGAGGCGCGTTGTTCGAGCAGGTAGCTGCGGCCTATGCCATAACTACTTTGCGCAGCTTCAAGCCTAGATTGCGGACCTTTTCGAGCAGCGTAAAAGTTGATCCGAGCTTGGTTGGCATTGCCCGATTCCAGGTAGAGCTCGCCCAAACATTGGCGGGCTTCACTCTGGTCATCTCGGGATAGCCTAGGCAGATGGCCTTCCCAGTAGCGAATCCGTTCCTTGACCGAGGCGTGAGCCGGCGGCGAGGGGACAGGAGCTTCCAAGGCAATGGTTCCAACTGGTCTCTGGCTTGCGCACGAGACGGGAAGTAAGCCCAGGAGCAGAATCCCAGGAAAGAGAGTGGGGCGCAGGGAGCGCGGCATTCCAAGAAGAGTACCGATCTTGGTCCTTCCATTTCCAGCGCACGTTCCTAGGATTTTGTCATGACTGCGCGCTTCCTGGTGCTCGAAGGCGTCGATGGCTCCGGCAAAACCACCCAAGCAAATGCTCTGGTGGCATGGTTGCGTACCTTAGGACGCGATCCTGTGCACTTTCGCGAACCTGGAACCACGCCCTTGGGCGAACGGCTGCGCAAAATTTTGCTCGAACCCGGTCGCGAATCTTGGCATCCGCGCTCGGAAGCTTTGTTATTTTTTGCTGCCCGCCGCGAATTATTGCACTGCTTGGTGCAGCCAGCATTGCAAGCCGGCCGCGATGTGGTCTGCGAAAGATTCACTCCATCCTCCCTGGCCTACCAAGGTCAAGCCGACGCCGACGCCGACTTCATCCTGGATTTGGATCATTTAGTGGTGGGCCCTGAATTGCAGCCGGACCGCGTCATCGTGCTCGATTTGCCTGTGTCCGAGTCGCTGCAACGGTTGGGTTTGCGCAACGCCAAAACCGGCAAGGCGATGGACGGCATGGAAGAACGAGGCAGTGACTTCCTGCGCGCTGTGCGCAAAGGCTATTTGCGTTATGCAGCTGCACGCGAGCAACAAACGGCTTTAATGGACGTTTCCGGGATGACCGCCGAACAAGTGCAAAGCCAAATCCGCGCCGATTTACAGGAATTACTGGCATGAGCGACCCGGTCATCGCCCTGTTTCAACGTGAAATTGATCGCGATCACGTCGCCGATTCCTATTTGCTGATCGGGAATTCGCGTTTACGCCTACGCCAACTGGCTATGAAATTTGGGGCTTTGGTGCTGGCTTGCCAGGGGCCGCTGGAGGAGCATCCCGATTTTTTGCTGTTGGACCCAGAGGAAATTGGCGTCCGTGGCCTCAAGGTCGAGCACATCGCCGCCCGTCAGGGCAGTGGCCAGTCTTTGGAAGAGGCGCTCAAGTACAAACCGCTGCGAGGGCAGGGGCGAGCCGTGGTGCTGCTTCAGGTCGATCGCATGACACCTGACGCGCAAGCCGCCTTCCTGAAAACCGCAGAAGAACCGCCTGACGGCACCAGGTTTTTCTTAACTGCCACCGATCAAACGGCGATTTTGCCAGCTTTGCTGTCGCGATGCCGGACTTACAGGGTCAGCCCGCCAACCATAGCCGAAGTGGAGCGTCGGGCTGCTGCCAAAGGCATCGAGGGAGACGATTTGCAGGACCTAATCCAGGCTACCGGCCATGCCGAAATGGTGCTGGATTTGAGGCCTGCACAACGGACTGAACTGGTGGAGTTGAAAGCCGATTTGGAGCAGTGGTTGCATGATTCCACCACCCCCTTGAACTGGCTAGGTGCAATCGATGGAACCCTGGCAGAACAACGCGAAAAAGCTCAGCTTCGGCTTTCTGCCTGCCTGGGTTGGATGGTAGTCCATTATCAGCATGCAAACCCAGAACAAGCCAGGAGGCTAGATCACATGGTGAAACACGTTTCACAGGCCCTGGCGGACATTAGCGCTCAAGTCACTCCAAGCATAGTTTTAGAACAACTTTTTTTACGGGTTCAGCGTCCCTGACCCCTTTGCAGCAAAGCCTTTCCGATTTACAATTTCCTATACTGTAAAATCTTCTAAAAACCCCCTCCAAAAAGGGGGCAATCCCGCCCACGAGGGGGTCGATAGCAAGCGGGAGCATTGAGTCATGGACGATAAAAAGCTGCAACCTGTCATTCGCGAAATTCGCCGCCTTCACGGTCGGCCCTACGCCGACGCAGCCTATTTTTTCGTCTTAGAAGCTCTGGATTACACTATTTTCCGCCATCGTGGCCAAGAGCGAGAGCCGCATCGGCATATCTCCTGCCGCGATCTTTTGGAAGGCATCCGCCATTACGCCCGCGAGGAATTTGGCCCGCTGGCGCCCTACGCCTTCCATAGCTGGGGGGTCTGGAAGACCGAAGACTTTGGCAATTTGGTTTTCCAGATGTGCGACGGCGGCCTGCTTCACGCGCAATCTGACGACACCCATGCCGCTTTTGAAGACGGATTTGACTTCTCCAGTGCTTTTGCAGAAGTCGACCTTTCTTCGGATGGCTAGGGCCGGAAAGGATTCGCAGGCAGTGGATTGTTAAGCTGACTGCATGAGCCGCCTGAACCTAATGCGCCTGGCCATCGTGGCCGGTGCTTTTGTATTGAGTTGGATGTTGCGCACCGTGACGGTGCCTTTGTTGGCTGCTTATCTCTTGATGTTGATTTGCTTGCCGTGGCGTCAGCGGATGAAGCGCAAGCTAGGCGGAACATTTGCTTCGGTGCTTAGCATGCTTTTTTTGTTGGCCGGGCCCATGGTGCTTTTTTTGCCGGCCTTTGCCGAAGCCGATACGTTGGCCGCGATGTTGCCCGATCAGGACAAGGCTGGAGCTTGGACCGAGCGCTACATCATGCCTCTGTTGGATTTTGCGGAGGGCGAGGAGGAGGCGCGGAGAACCGGTACCGAGCAGCCTCCGGTTGCTGATGGCGAAGAACAATCCGCAACCAGTCTGCGCGAATTTTTCGGCAAGATTCAAGAGAGCGAAACGCTAAAAGGATTTGGCGGCTACATCGCCAGTTTTCTCGCCAGTATTGGCGGCACCTTAGTTGCATTTTTGGGTGGCACTTTTGGAATCCTTAGTGCAGTCTTTTTGCTGCCGATCTTTTTGTTTTATTTATTGGAAGGCGCGCCTTGGCTGCCACGGATCCGGGCTGAACTACCTAAAAGCTGGTGGCAGTCCTTTGACCGAACCTTGCCCAAGATTCAAAACCTATTGCGGGTTTATTGCCGCGCGCGTTTGTTGGTAGCGTTGATCAAAGGGGCAATTGCCTGGGTAATCTTGTTGCTGTTTGGAGTTCCAGCGGCTTACACCTTGGGTTTAATGGTGGCGGTGTTCTCATTGTTGCCGGTGATTGGCGCTTTGGTTAGCACCTGCGCGATGTTGATCATCTGCTTGGTAACCTATGGTTGGTTAGGTGTGGTACTTGCCATTGTGGTTTATGCGGTGACCGAGGTGGTGGAGGGCTATGTGTTGCTGCCACGCTTAGTCGGGCGCGAATTGGGCATGAGTGATTTCCTGGTCATTTTGGCGGTACTTGGTGGCGGTGCGTTAATGGGCTTTTTCGGATTGCTCATTGCCATCCCAGCAGTTGCTATCGGTATGGTGCTCTACGGCGAATTTTTACGCCCGCTCATGAAGGACCCAGAAGAGGGCGGCAGTGCCGAGTCAAATAAAGATTCCGACGCCGACGCAGCATCCGCAAGCTAATGCGTTGGATTGAATTTGAGGGTCGGCGCGGACTGGTGTTTGAGCAAATCAGTGCCGAATTAAGGCTGCCGCATGTATTCACCAGCAAGGGTCCCGGCGGCGGCGGTAACTTAAGTTTGTCGGGTGGGCGCTCAGCTCCTGAAGCCCTACTTGAACGAGATTTATGGTCGCGCTATTTAGCTGTGAATCCTGAGCATTGGGTCGTCGGCTGGCAAACCCATGGCAACCATGTCGCCGTCGTTTCATCCCAGGAGCGGGGCCGTGGGGCACGTTGCCCGCAAACTGTTTTGCCCAATACCGACGGTTTACTGACGGCCCAATCGCAGGTGCCGTTGTACGTTGCCGGTGCCGATTGCGGCACAGTATTGATTGCGGTGGGCGGATCCCATCCAGGAATCGCTACCGTTCATGCCGGCTGGCGCGGCGCGGCAAGTGGAATCCTTGGGCGAGCGGTACAGCAACTTCGAGAATTAACTGCTAGTAGCGACGAACAAATTTATGCTGGGGTGGCGCCGTGCATAGGATTAGCGAGTTTCGAGGTTGGCGAGGAGGTTGCTGAACATGTCCCGCTACCCTGGAAAACCAAGTTTGGTTCGCGTTGGCACGTCGACCTTGAGGGTTGGCTAGCGGGCCAATTGCTTGAGGCAGGGGTACCGCAGAATCAGATCGAATTATCCGCAATGGACACGATGGCTGAGAACCATCAGTTCTTCAGCCATCGTGGAGACGGTGCACACACCGGTCGGCAAGGATTGATCGCAGTTCTGCCTTAAACAGTTGTGGATGACCCCCCCTTGGCTATGCCTTCTTCGGCTTTTCCTTTTTGGCGAAAACCGTTGCGTATTCTGGAACGTCAGAGGTGTTGCTGCCGATGGCTTTCAACACTTCTGCAATCGCCGCTTGCAATTGCGGATCTTCTTCAAAGTCACCGCGGAAACCGCCGCCGGGGAACATTTTGCCGCGCAAGTCGGAAACCATCGCTCGCAATTGGCGACGCACCCATTGACGAACAATGTCCTCTTCCAAATAGGTTTCTAAGGACAGGTAATAATCTGCCCAACCAGGGTATTGCTCGGTAGAGCGCGCATCGTATTCCGCTAACTGCACTGCCAAATCTGTGTCAGCATCGTAAAGCTTCTTCGCGTAGGTGTTAAATTTATCCTCATCTAACAAGCGATTTAATTCGCGCAAAACGATGGGTTCGTAGCGACCAAATGCAACCTTGATGTCTGGCTCCACGCCACCCTTTTCAATCACCTTGCCTTCGTGATCGCGCTGGGTGTGAATGGTCGAACCGTCTGGCAAGAAGTAATAGGCAATAGTGAGCTTGACCTTCGGACCAAAGTCGTATTGACCGTTCCCGTTGACGTCGTCATATTCTTCCCATTCGTCCTTTTGACGGTTGCGGTTTTCGTCGTTAAAGGGCTCGTCATCCATGCCCGGCAATGGACGTAATTGTTGTACCGAACCCTTGCCGTGGGTGCGTTCACCGATAGTGGTGGCGCGACCGTGAATCGACAAAGCTCCCGCAACAATTTCCGACGCCGACGCACTATGTTCGTTCGTCAGGATGGTCAGGGGGATATCTTCCGGCACCAATGCCTTGGCTCTAGTTTGATGGCGTTCCACTTCGCCGATGCGCGCCCGGGTGGTCACAATCAACTTATTTGGTGGCAAAAATACGTCGCAAACGCGCACCGCTTGGCTCAATGAGCCGCCAGGGTTATTGCGCAAGTCGAGGACCACGCCACTTAATTCGCCATTTTTTTGTGCTTCATGAATAGCGGTTGCCACGCGGTAGCCGCAGTCCACAGTGAAACCAATTAACTCTAAATAAAGCACATTTCCGGGCAGCATTTCTTGCTGCAGTACCGGCAGTTCAATTTTCTGACGCTCGACCACGATTTCTTTCGGTTCCGTCCAGCCATCGCGAAAAACTTCTAACTTCACTTCAGTACCCGGCGGGCCTTTTAATCGTTTGATGACCTCGTCGTTTGGTTGATCCACGGTGGACCAACCATCGACCGTAAAGATTCGGTCGTCCGAGAGCAAACCAACTTTATAAGCCGGACCGGAATAGATTGGTCGAATGATGGTAAAGATGCCATTGATGGTGTTGACGTATGCGCCAATGCCACCGTACTCCGGATTCAAATCAAACCAGAAATCACGATACTCATCACCGGAAAAATAAGTGGAGTATGGATCCAGCACATTCAACATGCCGCTGGCCGCACCAGCCAACATTTCTTCCCGCGAGTAGTTGCCGCCTTCCATATGGTCGCGCTGAGCCATGAGTAAAATGCGCTCTAGCAGTTCAACATCACCACTGTCCAAAGTTGACGAATGGTTTTGCGCTTGGTTGGTAGCGTGTAGTTGCTCCAAGGCTTCCAATTTGCTGCGAAAACGAGCGCGTTGATCCTCCTGCTTCAGCAAGGCTCGGGCCAATGGAGCGTCGGCACCTATGCCTGCCGCCATGACCTCTAACACATCCATAGTGTCGGCCTCCAAAACCGCTGCAGTGCGGCCCAATGCCAGCGCGCCTTGCTGCACGGTGTAGTCTTGCAACGATTCACGAGTACGACTCAAATGGCGCAACGCAGCCCGACGTCGAGGGCCATCGCCTAGGTTATAGAGCACCAGACTTGCCTCGCAGAAGAGCTGGGCGTCGTCGTCTGGAACTTGCTCGCCCAACCATTCGATTAGACCCGTTTGGATGGCTTCATCACCATCGAATGCACCTAAATCCAACGTGGCCAGAGCGGCCAAGGCCATTTCGCGCTCGCCGTTTAGCAAATCCAAAACCGCATTTGCATTAGGCATGCCGCCTGCTTGCGTCAGCAGTCGGATCAGCAACAATTTGCTGGGGCCATCGCTGGTGGCCAGAATTTCCAGAGCCTGCTCCTGCCAGTCATCGGCAGTCAGTAGGTCGCTTTGATCAGCGAGTTGCAGCACGGCGGCGGGACCAGCTTGTTTGGCTTGGTCCAGCAACGATTGCAGAGCTTCATGAGAGGCCGGGTCCTGCGGCAGACACGGCGCGAGGGCAAGCAGTAGGGTGGGAAGCATGAAGAGCATCAGGTTTCTAAACTAACGGGGACGGGCAGGATCTGCACGCCTCGCCTCAATCCGAGGGAACGAACCGCTGCGGCGGTGGCAAAAGCTTACGGCCCGCAACCATCCGAATGAGCAAAGGATTTGAACTCAGTCACCTGGACGGCGACGGTCGCTCCAAGATGGTCGACGTCGGCGGCAAGGCAGCAACGCTGCGGATTGCTATTGCCGAAGCGCGTGTGACCTATCCGCCTGCCGCCTTCGCGAAGGTAGTGGCCGGAGATCTGCCTAAAGGAGGTATCGTCGAACCAGCCCGAATTGCTGGAATTATGGCGGCGAAACGCACATCGGACTTGATTCCAATGTGCCATCCTCTTTCCTTAGAACAAGTTGAGGTCGAGGTCACGCCTTCCGCTGCAGATTCGTGTTTCTTGCAAGTGCGCTGTACCTGCCGGCTGACGGGTCGAACCGGGGTGGAAATGGAAGCCATGACCGGCGCAGCGGTTGCGGCGCTGACCCTTTACGACATGAGCAAAGCCTTAGATAAGGGCATTCAAATCGAAAGCGTGCGTTTGATTGAAAAATCAGGCGGGAAATCGGGGCGGTGGACGGCACAATAGGGTCCGACCTTCGTCGTCACCTCCCCCTCAAACCCGAAACAGCCCGCTGGTGGACATCGACATCATTCAACGTCTTCTGACCCTCATGGACCAGGGTGGCCTTACCGAACTCGTTTATGAGAAAGACGATGTGAAGGTCAAGCTGTCCCGACGCCAAGAGTATTCAGGCACCATGATGATGCCTGCTTCGGCGCCCATGGCGGCCCATGGCGCCCCTGTGGCCAGCCCTGCAGCAGCTCCAATTGCTAAGGCGGCGCCGGAAGAAGAGGGCGTTTTGTTCCGTTCTCCAATGGTGGGCACCTTTTACAGCCGACCGAACCCGGAGTCGGACATCTTTGTTTCCAAAGGTGATTCGGTTTCGCCCGAAACCGTGCTGTGCATCATCGAGGCCATGAAAGTTTTTAACGACATCCAGGCCGAGATCAGCGGGCAGATCCTTGAGGCATTGGTCAAGGACGGCGACACCGTTCAATACGACCAACCTCTTTTCCGCATTCAGCCTTCTTGATCCATGTTTAGGCGGATTCTAATCGCCAACCGGGGCGAGATCGCACTACGCGTGATTCGTGCCTGCCACGAACTCGGAGTGGAAGCGGTCGCGATTTACTCCAAAGGGGACGAAGGCGCGCCCTACCTGGATCAGGCCGACGAGGCTATTTGCATCGGTCCGCCACCCTCGGCCCAATCCTACTTGGACATCCCGCGCATCCTGTCGGCTGCCGAAGTGACCAACGTGGAAGCCATCCACCCCGGTTATGGTTTTTTAGCTGAGCGCGCACATTTCGCGGAAGTTTGCGAGGACTGCGGCATCACTTTTATTGGCCCGCCATCGCAGGTGATTTCCAGTTGCGGTGACAAAGCCAATGCCAAGTCTCTTGCACTTTCCGCTGGAGTTCCTGTCGTTCCCGGTTCTGAGGGCATCGTGCCTACCGTCGAAGAGGCTGCTGAAATCGCTGCCAAAATCGGATATCCGGTGATCGTAAAAGCGTCAGCCGGCGGTGGTGGCCGGGGCATGCGCGTCGCCCATAATGAAATGTCGTTACGCAAGGGCTACGTTTCCGCTCAGTCCGAAGCTGCGGCTGCTTTTGATGATGGTTCGGTGTACATCGAAAAATTTGTCGAAAACCCGCGCCACATTGAGATTCAAATTCTGGCCGGTGCGGACGGCAAGGTGGTGCACTTGGGCGAACGCGATTGCTCGGTGCAACGGCGTCACCAGAAGTTAATTGAAGAGGCGCCATCGCCAGCTTTGGATCAAGATCTGCGTGAACGCATTGGTGCCTCGGCAGTGGCATTTGCTGAAGCTGCTGGCTATCGAAACGCCGGCACAGTCGAATTCCTGCTAGATAAAAACGGCGACTATTATTTCATGGAATTGAATGCGCGCATTCAAGTTGAGCATACGGTGACCGAAGTCGTAAGCGGCATCGACCTAGTGCAATGGCAATTGCGAATTGCGGCTGGCGAAAAGCTAAGCTTTAGCCAAGAGGACGTCAAACTCAGCGGTCATGCAATCGAGTTTCGGATTAACGCCGAAAACCCTGAACGCAACTTTGCACCTACACCGGGCAAGATTGAACACCTACTGCTGCCGGGCGGCCGCGGTGTGCGCATAGATTCACATATATGCGCTGGTTATGAAATCCCGCGTTTCTATGACTCAATGATTTGCAAACTGATTACCTTTGGCGCTGACCGCGCCGAGGCGATTCGGATTGGGCGTCGTGCACTGCGCGAATTGAAGATTGAAGGTCCAGGTATCGCCACTACCAAGGATTTGCATTTACGAATTTTGGATCAAGCCGACTTCGTCAACGGTCAAATTGACACCTCCTTCCTCGAAAAGTTCTTGGACGAATAATCCTGTCATGCGACGCGCCTTAGTTACCGGAGCCGCCGGCTTTTTAGGTTCCCACCTTTGTCAATTACTGCTCGACCGCGGTTGGGAAGTGGTCGGCATGGACAACTTCATCACTGGCGATGAAAATAACTTGGTAGAACTGCGCAAAAATGAGCATTTCAGCTTTTTGCGCCACGATGTCACCCAGTTCATCCACCTCGCCGGCCCAGTAGATGGGGTCTTCCACTTCGCGTCGCCGGCGTCACCGATTGACTACTTGCAGATCCCCATCCAAACCATGAAAGTGGGGGCGTTGGGCACTCACAATTGTTTGGGTTTGGCACTGGCCAAGCATGCGCGTTTTTTGATCGCCAGTACTTCTGAATGTTACGGCGACCCGTTGGTGCACCCACAGCCGGAAGAGTATTACGGCAACGTCAACCCGGTCGGCCCACGCGGTTGTTACGACGAAGCCAAACGATTTGCCGAGGCATTGACTATGTCTTATCACCGGCACCATGGCTTGGAAACGCGCATCGTGCGCATTTTCAACACCTATGGTCCGCGCATGCGCCTGGACGATGGTCGCGTTTTGCCAGCCTTTATCGGTCAAGCCCTGCGCGGCGAGCCGCTAAGCGTTTTCGGCACCGGTCAACAAACCCGCTCCTTTTGTTACGTCGACGACTTGCTCGATGGTATTTATCGCCTGTTTGAAAGCGATGAAGTCTTCCCGACCAATATCGGCAACCCACGCGAAATGAGCATCTTGACCTTCGCCGAAAAGGTCCAGGAAGCGGTGGGATCCGCGGTGCCATTGGAATACCACCCAATGCCGGAAAACGACCCTAAAGTGCGTCAGCCCGACATCACGAAGGCGCGCGAGCTTTTGGGCTGGGAGCCCAAGGTTGAATTGGAAGAGGGTATTCAACGTTGTTTGGATTATTTCCGCGGTTGTGTGGAAGACCAAAAAGTTTCCTCCCCCGGCTCTTGAGCCTGAACTCTTAGAACAAAAACATGTGTGGCATCGTCGCCGCTCTCACTGCATCGGGTAACGTCGTTCCCGACGTGATTTCGGGGTTGAAGACCCTTGAATATCGGGGCTATGACTCGGCCGGCATTTCAGTCATGACCGACAGTGGTTTGCAGGTCCGTCGCAAAATGGGCAAGATTGCAAACTTGGAAGCTGAATTGCTTTCTAATGGTCTGCCCAATTCAGTGCAGGCTGTTGCCCATACCCGTTGGGCAACCCACGGTGTACCAGCGGATCGCAACGCTCACCCGCACACCGATGACACTGGCGAAGTGGTATTGGTGCACAACGGCATCATTGAAAACTACGCCGAATTGCGCACCTGGTTACGTGGCCACGGCCACCATTTCCAGTCCGAAACCGATACCGAAGTATTCGTCAACCTGATCGCTTATCACCTGCGCAAGTTGGGCGATTTGCATGCCGCGGTTCGGGCCGCATTGGAACAGGCGCATGGCGCTTATGGCATAGTCTGCATGGCGGCTACTCATCCAGGCATATTGGTGGTGGCGCGGATGGATTCACCGTTGGTGGTCGGGGTCAGCGAAAACGGCACTTACGCTGCCAGTGACATGCCTGCTTTGTTGCACCTAACGCGCGATTTCGTGATTCTGGAAAATGGCGAAAGTGCGGTGCTAACGGCGTCAGGCTGCCAGCTTTATGACGCCAAGGGCAGCGCTATTGAGCGTCCCACCCAGCGCTGCGATTGGACGCCGGAACAGGCCGAAAAAGGCGGCTATCCGCACTTCATGTTGAAGGAAATCGAAGAGCAGCCCGACGTCTTGGCGCGCACTGCTTTTGACCGTTTCCACGACAGCAACGGCGACGTCGACTTTGAGCCTGAATTCGGCTTGGACGATGCCGAACTGCGCTATTTCAGTCGTTTGCGGTTTATGGCGATGGGCACTAGTTTGCACTCTGCCATTTTGGGGCAGCAAATGTTGGCCAAACTTGCGCGCCTGCCAGGCGAAACTCTCAACGCTAGCGAGTTTCTTTATAGCCCTGAGCTAGAAGAAGGCGACGCCTTAACGGTGATCATTTCCCAGTCCGGAGAAACCGCTGATTCGCTGCGGGCGATGCGCGAAGTCCAGCGCCGTGGCGGCCGCGTATTGGGGATTTGCAACGTGATGGGTTCCACCCTGGCGCGGGAAGCCGATCACCTTATTCTTACTCACTGCGGCCCAGAGGTCGGGGTTGCGTCGACCAAAGCTTTTTTTGGTCAACTCACGGCGTTGTATTTGCTGGCCATTCGGATCGGGCGGGCGCGCCGTGTATTGGCACCGTCGCAAGGACGTGAATTGTTAAATGACTTGCGCGCGCTGCGGCCTAAATTGGATGTATTGTTCGGCAAAGAATCGCGTGAGGCAGTGCGAGTTGCTGCCGATTATTTGGCCGGAGTGAAGTCTTGCCTTTTCCTCGGTCGAGGCATGAACTTTCCGATCGCTTTGGAAGGCGCGTTGAAGCTGAAGGAGATTTCCTACATTCACGCCGAAGGCTACCCTGCCGGAGAAATGAAGCACGGGCCGATTGCGTTGATTGACGAAAACTTCCCCGTCATCGCCATTGCCACTCCTGGCCGCACCTACGACAAAATGATTTCCAATATGGAAGAGGTGCGTGCGCGTAAAGGCAAGGTCATTGCTGTGGCGGTAAATGGCGACTCAAAGCTCGCCGCCCAAGCCGATTTTGTGCTGCCAGTGCCTGAAGTTCCCGAGTTGTTGTCGCCGCTGGTAAACATCATTCCTTTGCAGCAGCTTTCCTACGAAGTGGCGCTGCGTTTGGGCTGCGACATCGATCAACCCCGCAACTTGGCCAAATCGGTCACCGTCGAATAATTGCAATGAGTATGGATCTGATTACTGGAGGAGCCGGCTTCATCGGTTCGCATTTGGCCGAAGCCTTGACCGCGCAGGGGCGCAAAGTGCGGGTGGTGGACAATTTGTCCACTGGGCGTTTGTCCAACCTGGATGGGTTCGACGTCGAGTTTTTACAAGGCGACGTCGCCGATCCCAACCTTGCCGTGCAGGCTTGTCAGGACGTGGAACGGGTTTTCCATATGGCGGCGCGGCCGAGTGTGCCGTGGAGCGTGGAATTTCCTGAAGAAGCGCTGCGCACCAATCACGGCACCACATTGGCGCTGATTGAAGCCGCCAAACAAACGTCGGTGAAGCGCATCGTGTTTTCGTCGACCTGTGCGCTGTATGGCGACAACCCGGAATTGCCTAAGCGAGAAAATATGACTCCGGAGCCGGTGTCGCCTTATGGTGAACACAAGTTGATGGGCGAACAGGCACTGGCCGAAGCCCACGCCGCTGGCATTGTTGAAGCTGTGGTTTTGCGCTACTTCAACGTTTATGGACCGCGTCAGGACCCTTCGTCGCCGTATTCGGGCGTGATCTCATTATTCACACGCTGGGCCAAAGCTGGCACCCAGCCAAACATTTTTGGCGACGGTCAACAAACGCGTGATTTTGTGTACGTCGGCGATGTGATCCGGGCCAACCAATTGGCGATGGCCGCCGTGTTGCCGGGACCGGGCGTGATCACCAATATCGCCACCGGCAAGTCCATATCCATATTGGATTTGTGGGGCGGCGTGTGCAGCGCCGGCAATTTGCCGATTCTGGCGCCAAACTTTCTGCCAGCGCGTGAAGGCGATGTGGTGCATTCGGTTGCCAATACCGATCGCGCCAAGGAAGTGCTTGGATTTGAGGCTCAAACAGCCTTGGCCGTCGGCCTAGTGCAGACGGTTTCCGCCCCGCAGTAAGCAGGCCGCTACTCGCTGGCGTTCGCCACTTCCGGATCATCAATGATCAAGCGGCCATAAAAGGATTCGCTTTGGCGCAAAATCCAAACGTTGTCCTCGCCGTGTAGAAAAGTCGGCCCGCGGACTAGCGAAACGAGTTCCGAAACCGAACGCACCCGCGTCCAACCGTCGGGCACGGCTTTGCTGGATTCTACGCGCACCGCCAAAATTCGATCACCGGCCTCTAGGCCAAGTCGTGAAGCAGGCGAGCCTTCAAAAATTTTATTGATCAACAGGCAGACGTCGCTTTGTTTGCGGCCATCTTGGCCAGCAAAAATGAGTTCTTGGCGCTGCAAATTCATGCCCAATAAGCCTAGTCCATCACGCGCCGACCAAGCCATTAACGGCACTTGAATTTGCATCGATTTTCCCTGCCGATAAAGCGACAGCACCAGGATTTGATCGGGCTTTTTCTCGCGCATGTGGCGCTGGTAATTGCGCACACTGGGCACCGGCTTTTGGTCGACGGAAAGAATCCGGTCCCCAATTTTGAGGCCAGCTTTGAATGCCGGGCCACGCGGATGCAACGAGGTCACTACTGGCGAGCCGCCGTCACTCAATTCGCCGACCGTCATGCCTGCCCAAAACGAACCACGCATCAAATCTTGACTCAGTGAATTATGGATACGGTCAACCGGAATCGCAAAACTGACGCCTTCGGAATCACCCAAAGTGGCTACGTTGATGCCAATCAGCTCGCCATATATATTTAACAGCGGTCCGCCGGAGCTGCCTGCGTTCACCGCTGCGTCGGTTTGGATCATGCCTTGGAAGGTTTTAAAAACGTCCTCTTCCAAGCGCATCGTGACTTGGCGATTCAAGCCCGACAGCATGCCAGCGCTGAGGGATAATGAGCCCTCGTATTGAGCGCCCAAAGCTATGACACGCTCACCGATTAATAAATCCGAGGAACGGCCAAATGGAGCTGCTTGAAAGACTTGATTCGATTCAATTTGCAGCAACGCCAAATCCCATTGCAAATCCTGCTTTAAAACCTTGGCGTCGAACTCGATTTCGCCCATGGATGACTCGAATTCCGTCGAAAACAATACTCGCACCCGCAATTTTTCGGGGTCAATGACGTCGGAAGTGGGGGTGATGACGTGGGCGTTGGTCAGCACCAGTCCGTCTTCGGCGTAAACCACACCGCTGCCGGTCGACATTTTGACGTAGCTATTGGCGTCGAATGAGCGTCCGCCGACCTGCGCTTCGACCCCCAAAAGACCCCATAATTCCACCCTTACGACGCTTGGA
>JACNIZ010000332.1 GCA_014382805.1 Planctomycetota bacterium | reverse complement strand
TTGAAGGCTTCGCACAGTGGTTTGAAGTGTGCCGATTGCCATGAGCAAGAGGGCGCACATGCGGTGACGGCGCTGTCAGGCGAAGTTGACTTCAGCGTTTGGCGTAGTTGTCAGGAGTGTCATCCATCGCCGCACATGGATCGTTTTGTTGCGCAAGCCGATTGTGAAGATTGCCATAGCGAAAAGCATGATTCCTTTGTGAGTCAAAAGATCGAGTTAAGCCTAGCCCAGCATGCGACCAGTGGTTTTCGATTGCAAGCTCCGCACCAAGATTTGGCTTGTGAGAAGTGCCACAGCCTAGCTAACGGCACTGCGTTCGAACAGCGCTACCCGGGTCGCACCGCCGAACGCTGTATCGAGTGCCACCAAGACCCGCATAATGGTCAATTTGATCATGCCCCGTACTTGGAAAAGGGCTGTCTCTCGTGTCATGCCGACGACCGCTTTAAGCCGCATGGGTTCGATCTAGCCAAACATCAGCAGACGGATTTTGAATTAACTCATTCGCATCTAGAGGCTGATTGCAATCAATGCCATGACGACGGCCATTTCACCAGTACCAGTCATTTATGCCATGAGTGCCATCAAGATGCTCATCGCGGTCATTTTGATTCCCTACTGGGCGGCGGTCCAAACCACCCCCAAGGCCAGTGCGCGGAATGCCATCAGTCCACCCAATTTGCTGACCTGACCACGCCATTTGATCATCAACGATGGACCAGTTATGCGTTGCAAGGTGCGCACAACAAAATCGAATGCGAATCCTGCCATGCTCGTCAAGCCGCCGCCGACGACGTCGGGCGGCGCTTTGGTTGGGCTTCAAGTATGCACGGGGGCGCGCCGCAAGAATGTGCTGGCTGTCACGCCGATATTCATCAAGGCATATTTGACCTAGCAACCACGCCAGCCGAATTTCGCGGCGAACGCGGCTGTGCGCGCTGTCATCAACAGCATTCTTTTTCGACATTCTCAGAAAATTCATTCGATCACCAACTTTGGACCGCTTTCCCATTGCAAGGGGCGCACAAGCAAGCTGATTGTGAAAGCTGTCACGGCAACGGAGATCAACTTGATCCGCCGCGGCGGTTGGGCACCTTGCATGACCGTTACGACGGCGCAGCTCAGCAGTGTTTGAATTGCCACCGCGATCCGCACGACGCAATGTTTAATAAGCGCAGTGCGCAGGCAAGCCTCGGCGGAATCACTGGTACGACTGCGAGCACGGGTTGTGCGCAGTGCCATAACGCGCTGTCCTTCCGCAACATTGAGCCGCAGTTTGATCATGCCAAATGGACCGGCTTTGCCTTGGACGGGGAACACCAACGGTTGGCCTGCGTTGCTTGCCATGCCCACCTGCGCAGTGCTGATTCCGTTGGCCGCACCACTGCCCGCGCCAAGGGGACCGAATGCAATCAATGCCACGTCGATGTCCACGTCGGCCAGTTTGCCGAAGGCGGAAAAACTCTATGCCAACAATGCCACAACGTGGCGCAACCTGATTTTTTGATTCCCGAATTCAATCACCAAACTCAATTCCCTTTAGATTCCACCCACCGTGCGTTGCAATGCAATGAGTGCCATCAACAATGGAAGTTGCAGGACGGCAGCAGTGCGGTGCGCTATCGCGGCATTCCTAATAATTGCCAGGACTGCCACCAAGTTGTGCCGCAGCAAGGAGGCAATCAATGAACTTTCGAAAACTTGCACTCCTGCTTTGCCTGCCATCTACATGGGGCCTGGCGACGTCTACTGTCAGCGCTCAATCCGGCCAACGCTTGTCCCTTGAGGGTCGCGTATTATCGGTTACCGAAAACAGGGTGGAAATTGACCGCGGCAGCTCGGATGGTGTCGAGCCGGGGGATACGGTGCGTTTTAAGCCGCGCGCTGGCGCCGAGATCACGGCTCAGGTGGAGCGAGTGGAAGAACATTCTTGTTGGCTGCAGTTGAGCAAGATGGAGGCGATCGAACCCGGTGTGGCCTGTGAAATCACCTTGTCCAATATGCCGGACCAGTCGCGCCAAAATGTTGCCTGGGGTAGCGGCTTGCCGAGCCAAGCGCCGAGCTGGCAACGTCGGGTAGTGGAGTGGGATCAGCAACGACCATTGTTGGCTGAAGACCCGCTGCAACCCGCAGAGCGCGACCCTATTTGGAGCGGACGTTTTTATACTTCATTCAATACCAGTCGGGAAAACGAAAACGAAAAGAGCTCGAGCATTTATTCGCGCACCGGCGTCGACCTGCGCGGCGAAAATCCGTTTGGCTATGGCGGTCGCGTGCGAATGAGTTTGGATTTGGATTACCGCAGCTACTCCTCCGATAGTAGCCCTTCCGAATCCGAAATGAATGGCCGCTTAGAAAGGTTGTCTTATGCTCATGGCGGTGATCGCTTTCATGCGTTGCGCTGGGAGGCGGGGAGATTTTTGTCCAACCTCTATCCGGAATTTGGGGTGCTCGATGGGGTCGAGCTGCAATACCGCTTAGCGACTGGCATGACCGTAGGCGGAAGTTTTGGATATATGCCCGAGCCCGGGGCGGACTATGCAACCGGCAAGGATTTACAGGTGGCTGCGTTTTTCCAAGCCGTGCAAGGCGAAAACAACAGTTTGCGCTGGGGCGGTGGTGTGCAAAAAACTTGGCATGAAGGCACTGCCGATCGTGATTTACTATTGCTTAAGCTTGACTATCTGCCCAATCCCAAATTCCGCATTCATTCCAGTGCATGGATTGATGTTTATGGAGCGGAGGACGTCGGCAAGGGTAAGGGCGCGGAATTGACGACGGCCAATGTCATGGCAAGTTGGCGGGAAAGAGAATACGGCGCATCGGTGGGGTTTCGGCAATGGCGTTACCCTGAATTGCTGCGCTATCAAGCTGGAAGTTTCACCAACACCGAGTTGCTGGAAGCCAATACTTCCCGCGCCGACCTACGCTTGTGGCGGCGCTGGTCCGAGCAGTTACGTTTATCTGGAAGGGTTGACTCTTGGAAGTCCGAAGACGCCAGTGGTAACAGCGCCGAACTGCGTTTGGATTGGCAGGATTTAATCGGGCCAGACTTGGATACTTCCTTCATGGTTTACACCCGCCAAGGAAGCTATACCGACGCCACCGGCTTCCGTCTGGATCAGTTCATAGGATTAGAGGAAAGTAGTTTGCGCGTCAGTTGGGAGTCAGCCAACTATACGCCTCGTGAGGGTGGTGATAGCGAACTGGTGGAGCATGATTTGCATCTATCCTGGGATCATTGGAATCACGACGGTTGGAGCTTTAACGTTGATGGTGGATTGCGTTTCGGTGACCAGGTGAACAGTCCCTATGTGGCCCTTTACTTGCAGAGGAGATTCTAATGAGGTTCATCAATCGTGCGTTTCTTGCCTGCTTGTTGGCGATCTTGCCGGTGCTTGCATGCGTTAGTAATTTTGGCGGCCTTGAAGAATGGTGGAGCGGCCATGGCCCGGTTATAGCGCACCAAAGTTTTCCGGCCAATTGCTCGCTGTGCCATACCACCGAGAGTTGGCAAAAACTAAAGTCCGATTTTGTTTTTGATCACGAAATGGAAACCGGTGTCGCGTTGGTGGGTGCCCACGCCGATGCACAATGTTTGCGCTGTCACAACGACCGCGGACCAGTGCAGAATTTCGCCAGCCGCGGTTGCGCGGGATGCCACGTCGACACTCATGAAGGCCGCTTAGGCCAAAATTGTGAATCCTGCCACGATGAGCAGAGTTGGCGTGCAATAGGCCAAATTGCCGAGCATGGTCGAACTCGGTTCCCTTTGATGGGAATCCATGCTGCAACGACCTGTGATCGCTGCCACCCGGGCATAGGCTCAGGCAATATCGAAGCTTTGAACCCCGAGTGCAGCTCCTGTCACCAAGCTGATTTGGCGGCAGCCACCTCGCCGAACCACGTCGCCCAAGGTTGGACGGATAGTTGCGATCGCTGCCATTTGCCGACGACTTGGAGTGGCGGCGGATTCCGTCATGAAGGCTTCAGCCTGACCGGTGCTCATAGGGCGGCCGATTGCGAAGCTTGTCACGTCGGCGGTGTGTTTAGTGGACTGGGCGATCAATGTGCGGATTGCCATCTGGATGAGTACAGCTCGGTGAGTGATCCGGATCACGTCGCGATGAACTTTTCGCAGACGTGTGACAACTGCCACAGCAGCAATGCTTGGCTGCCGGCGAATTTCAGTCACAAAGGGATTTCATCGGCGTGCGTGGATTGCCACTTGTCGGAATACAACGCCACTACCGACCCCAATCATGCGCTGGAAGGTTACGCCCAGACCTGTCAAGATTGCCACAGTACCAAGGCTTGGCTGCCAGCCAACTTTGACCATAGCGGGATTACGTCGGGTTGCGTGGATTGTCACTTGGACGATTTCAACCAAACCTCTGACCCGGATCACATTGCCGAAGGATATTCCACCGAATGCCAGGATTGCCACAACAGCACCGATACCTGGGATGGTGCTGTTTTTGATCACAACGGCATCACCAACGGCTGCGTGGATTGCCATTTGGATGAATACAACCAAACCACCGACCCCGATCACGACGCCGCCGGTTTCCCGGTCCTGTGCCAGGTTTGCCACGGCACTCGGCAATGGCAGGGAGCGAACTTTGACCACAATTTCCCGATCGATAGCGGCGACCACAAAAACTTTGATTGCATCGATTGCCACACCATGCCGAGCAATTACGGAGCTTTTTCTTGCACCCATTGCCATGACCATCGCCAGAGCAAAATGGCGGACAAGCATAAAGACGTCGGCGGTTATATCTGGGAAAGCAATGCCTGTTACGCCTGCCCTCCAGACGGCAAGGAAGACTAGAGCATTCCAGCCTGCGGCAGGGATTGCTAACCTCGTCGCCCTGTGTCGAGCAAGCACCCCATTCTGTGGACCCCGCGCCAAATGCGCTGGCTGCTGAACCATTACCCCCCGTTTCTGCTTCA
>JACNIZ010000056.1 GCA_014382805.1 Planctomycetota bacterium | reverse complement strand
TGGTTTTGAGCCAGGAAGAACTGTTGAATATAAGCCTCTTGTTGACGAAGCTTTAAATGGGCCAACGGCGCCAGCGGCAATCGCTATGGCGGCCCGTGGGTCGAGGTTGTGGATTACCTGCACCAGTGGGCGACTGCGCTGAACATTGATACCTCGACTGACGCCGGAGTGGTGGAAGCGCTGATTCGTGGCTTTTTCGGCCAGGATGGCTCGCTGAGCACGGCGATTGAAGGTGTGGTTTACGACACCTACACCGCAGGCGGCGACGGCGGCGCCAGTCATTACTACAACTGGAGTAGCTCCACCATTCGTTTGCGCAAATTGCTGCATCAGCACGATCTTGGCGTTTACGTCAACTGCTCCGACGTGGCCTCCAGCACTTCCGGCATGCTCGCTATGCTTGGAGTCGACGATATGCGCATGCTGTACATCAACTCGATGACCTTGAACGCGATTTGGGGCATCGGCACCGATGATTACACCATGGATTTGTGGGGTAACGGCAGTCACGGCTTTAGCTACCACCACATCATCACGCGCGACTTTGGCACTCACGTTTCCGATTCTTGCATGTGGCTCGACGAAGACGGCGACCCACGCTCACTGCCGGGCACGCCCGGGCAAAGCTTCGACCGACCCTGGAGTGGCGTCAACGGCTACAACCAGCTGTCTTGCGTCAACAATCCAAACACCAACATCGACCCGCTGCCTTTCTTGAACTAAAGCCATGAAATTGCTCCGCCCTAGTTTGCTCTGCGCTGCATTGCTTGGCTTTGCTTCCATCGCCTCCAGCCAAGTCGCCACCAACCCACCTCAAGCCAGCGACGTCCAGGTCAAAGAAGACCCTCGCATCACTACCACCAAAGTGCGCTATCAATACGCACAATGGGCCAAGGCTCTAGCCGATTACGACGGTGTGCGAATCGCCGATTTGCAGGTTCCTGGGTTCAAGGTCGTCGCCACGGAGTTTGATGCGCGCTTGCCCATCCAACAGACTTTGGCTGATGCCGATGGCGTCAAACGGGTGGCGATCAACTGGACCATTGCTGCTACTCCAAAAGCTGCACGCGCCGAGTTGCTGGGTTATTTGACCGCGGTAAATTCGGTGACGGACCTACCCACCACGCTTAAATCCGGGATTGAAGCTGGCGACGTCGGTTTTGTCGGTTATTCCCGTGACCAGCGCATTTCCTGGATTGCCTTTAGCCGCGGCAACATTACGGTGCGGATTAACTGTTTGGATCCGCGTGCAAATCCACATCCGAACATGGGCAAAATTGCCGAGCGTGTGGATCAGTTCATTCAACTGCAGCCGCTGCTGAAAGATGGCCAACCGCTGCAGGCGCCAACGGTGAATCGTTTTCAAACTAGCCGCAGCGATTGCAATGCGGGCGAATGGATTGAGCTGCAGTTGAACAGCCCTGCTGCGTACGTGCAGTGGCAGATCGGCGGCAGCGGCCAAGCTTATGTCAGCAAACGCGACGGCAAATGGATGATGCGCACCACTGGTCCAGGCACGGTCAAGGTGCATGGCGAAGTATGGGGCGAAAACGCCGTCATGAGCAAAACCGCGACGCTTTCCGTTTCGGTCCGCGATGACGATTAAGGGCCGCAGTTAGCTGGCTTACAACTTGCCGCTTGAGGCGAGATTAATCACGTGCACATAGGCGGTACGGCACGATTTCATTCGTTGGCCGCGATAGCGCCAATAGGCCAATGCAATCATTATCAGGCATAATACCGCCATGCCCTCTTCGTGGTTATTGCCCAAATAAAGCATCGCAATGATCAATGGGAATAACAATGAACGGAACAATTTGGAGTCCGCTTCCTTCCTGGCGACGTCCAAAAATGCTGCCGGAAATTGCGTCATCAGCAGCGTTCTGCACCACTGATAGCGATTGATATCACGGCACTCAAATTGGCTTTGGTGCTTACTGCGTATTTCAGTTATGACATCGAGATAGGCGTCGTTTTTGTTGGATTTAAACAGGTCGTAAAGCCAATCCCATTTCGAACCAATGGCAAAAAGAAACTGCCCGATGATATAGGACACGATCAATACCAATGTCAGGTCAAGCGCATCCTCCACCATGACCAAACGCGAGCCACTCATCTCCGCCATCAAAACAGAAGTGGTCAGTAAGCCGGGAACCAATACAGCTAGGAATTCGGTGATGCCTAAGCTGAAGTCGCTGATTTTCATCCAAGGATTCTAACCAACTCCTTGGGCGCCCGGATCGGCGCCAGTTGCCGCCGGGGGCAAGTTCCGACCTTTCCAGAATGACCACTTGGTAATATTGCGCCATGCCCCCATTGGCGCGGACCTCCTCGATCCTGATTGCTGCCTGTCTAATGACCGCTGGCCTGGTTACCGCCAAATTGGACATGCGCCAGCAAGCACCCGTTGTTCGTGCCGATTTCAAGCTCGACGTAGTCCCCTTTCTAGAAACGCATTGCTTGGAATGTCATTCCGGCGCCGAGCCTGAAGACGACTTGGATTTGGAACCGTTCTTGAAGGAGTCGTTTGCGCGCGGTGAGGCGGAAGAATGGCGTCGGATTCGTGAATTGGTGCAAACGCGCAAAATGCCTCCGGGCGGTCAGGCGCGTCCGCCGCGGCAGCAACGCAAAATGGTGACGGCTTGGGTGGACCAGGCTTTTGGACCGGCCAAAGGTGGTGCTGCTCAACCACCGCGACCGGTATTGCGACGTTTGAATCACGCTGAATATCGCAATACCGTGTTTGATTTGTTGGCGGTGGATTTTGACGCACCACGCTTGTTCCCGGCCGAGAACGTCGGCTTTGGTTTTGACAACATTGGCGCGGCGTTATCGATGCCGGATACGTTGTTTGAAAAGTATTTGGATGCGGCGGAACAGATTTCGCAAATGGCGGTGATTACCGACGGACTATTTCCGCCCAAAATGCAGGCATTTGATGTCACCACGTTGCAGGGCAATTCGCGCGCCGATGTCATTTGGCTATACACCAACGGCGACGCCACCGCGAAGTGGACTTCACCGCGGCCGGGGCGTTTTTTGATGAAGGTGGAGGCGTGGGGTCAGCAGGCGGGGCCGGATCCGTGTCGCATGGAATTGGTGGTCGACGGGCGCAAGTTGAAGTCGGTCGATGTGCCGCAGGAACAGGCCGAACCGGGCGTATTCGAGGTTGAATTGCAGATTGAGCGCGGTCGCTATAGCAAAGGCGTCGGCACGCACACGGCGACGGCGCGGTTTGTAAATGATTATTACAAGCCTGATAGTCCGGATCCGAAACGGCGCGATCGGAATTTAGCGGTGGTGGGAATTGAGATTCATGGACCGTTGGATTCACGTGCGCCGACGGAATTTCAGACGCAGTTGCAGAGTGAGTTTGGTGATGATTTCAAAAAAATTGCGCAGCACTTGGCCACTCAATTTTGGCGTCGGCCGGCGGCGAAGGCTGAGGTCGGACGTTTGGTGAAATTGCTGGACAAAAAATTGGCGTGGGAATTCAACGTGCAAACTTTGCTGCAAGCCTTGTTGGTTTCGCCGCAGTTTTTGTACCGCCCCGAACAGGATGGCACGCTGACGTCGTGGCAAATGGCAACGCGCTTGTCGTACTTTTTGCGGTCTACGACCCCTGATGCCGAACTGCTTGAATTAGCCGCTAACGACGAACTGCAAAACAACGACGTCTTAATCGCGCAAGTAAAGCGTTTGCTCGCCGACGACCCCGCTCAAAGCACTGATGCATTAGCCCAGAACTTTGCATCGCAGTGGTTGAAGCTGCGCCTGCTCGATGAAGTCGGCATCGACGCCGAATTATTCCCCACCGTTACCCCTGCTTTGCGCGACAGCATGCGACAGGAATCGCTGCAATTATTCACCACGGTGCTGCGCCAAAATCTGCCGATCCGCGCCATGCTGACGGCCGATTTCACTTACTTGGATCCACCGCTGGCCAAGCATTATGGACTACCTTTCGATTGGGAAAAAGGCAAGGGCACTCAACGCGTAGACCTGAGCCAAAGCAACCGCCGCGGCATTTTGTCGCACGCTAGCGTTTTGACGCTGACCTCCAACCCGACGCGCACCTCGCCAGTGAAACGCGGCAAATGGGTGATGGAAACACTGCTCGGCACCTCGCCGCCGCCCCCACCGCCTACTGCCGGAGGCTTGGATGAAACCAAAGTCGACTCCGCCGCCAGCCTGCGCGTGCAATTTGAACAGCATCGCTCCAAGCCGGAATGCATCACTTGCCATTTGGTCATGGACCCGATCGGATTCGGCCTAGAAAACTACAACGCGGTCGGAATTGAGCTCGTCGGCGTCGAAATTGACGATTTGGGAATCCTGCCCGACGGCCGCCAATTTAATGGGCCGCAGGAACTCAGCCAGATGTTGTACGAAGATTTCAGTATCATCGAAAATGCGCTGGAACAGCTGTACATCTACGCTCTGGGCCGCGGTTTGAGCGACGACGACTACCCAATTCTGGATTCAATACTCGATAACCTAGAAGCCGGTGCAGACGCCACCTGGCGCGACCTAGCCGTCGGCATCGTGCTTTCCGACGCCTTCCGCAAAAATCCCACGACACTAAGCAAATGAAACCATCCCGATCAAACCAAAGCAAGCCCACTGCCGACGTCGGTAGGCGCGGCTTCTTGCGCGGCTTTGGGACTTTGCTGGCGCTGCCGTATTTGGAATCCGTCGGCGGCTTGATGGGTCGGCCGAGCGAGCGCATTTTGGACGCGCCGCCGAAGCGCTTAATGGTTTTGTATTCGCCGAACGGCATGCACATGCAAGATTGGCGGCCGACGGCGGCGGGCAAGGGATTTGAGCTGCCCTACTTAATGGAGCCGTTTGCCCCCTACCGCAAGCATCTGACGGTGATTTCTGGATTGGCGCAAAACCACGCGCGACCTGGTAAAGATGGCCCCGGCGACCATGCGCGGGCGGCGGCAGTGTTTTTGACCGGAGTACATGCGGTTAAAACTGGCGGCCAAATCA
>JACNIZ010000346.1 GCA_014382805.1 Planctomycetota bacterium | reverse complement strand
CTCAACCATCAAAAGGACCCCAAATTCGCCCCCCGTGACACAACCCGTCGTCACCACCGGCCACGCCACTTCCTTGGTTCCGAGCAACGCTGCATCGCGCGGATTCATACCGCGCTCGACGTAGCGATAACAATTTTCCACCACCACAATGGCATCGTCTACGACCAGGCCGAGTACCAAAATAAAGGCAAACATGCTCAACATGTTCATGGTGATACCCAAAAACGACATGCCGATGACGCCGCCCATAACGGCCACCGGAATTCCTAATGCCGTCATCAACGCGGTGCGTGCATCCAAAAACGCCCACAAAATCAACAGCACCAGCGCCAGTCCAAAAAACCCGGATTGCAGCAGGGTGCGCAAACGGTTTTTAACGTAAATGGAAAAATCGCTGGAGATCCCCATGGACAAACCTAACGGCAAATCGGGACGAAATTCTTCCACCAATACCTTCACCTGATCCACAATATCGATGGTATCGCCGACCTTGTCCTTGGCGATTTGTAGCGACAGCGATTGATAGCCGTTGTAACGACTGGTAGTCAGCGCTTTTTCAAATTCCAAGCGCACCGTGGCGACGTCGGCGATGCGAACTAAGGTGCCATCGGGTAGGGCGCGGATCACCTTTTGGCCGAGTGCCTGAGCAGTGGTCTCTTCGCCCAAGATACGTAGCACCGTTTCCCCCGCCGGAGTTTCCAAGGTACCGCCCGGTAGATCGCGTACTTGTGGACCTAGCACGGCGGCAATTTCGGTCAAACTGATGCCGAAGCGTTCCAATTGCGCGGGCTGAACTTCAACTCGCAATTCCGGATCACGCAGGCCTAGCAGAGTGATCGAAGAAACCCCAGAAATGGTTTTGACGCGGTCGCGCAGACCTTCGGCCACGTCGCGTTTGCGCCATTCATCCAAATTGCCAAACAAATTGATCGTGACCACTGGGAACTGCAGCTTCTGCTCAAAAATGCGTGGATCCTCGGCGTCCTGCGGCCAGTCTTGAATGATGTCGACCTCTTGCCGGAGCTCATCCAAATACTCCTGCAAGTTGGTGCCTTCACTGAGGCGAATAAAAATCCGCGCCATGTCTTGACGCGAGGTCGAGCTGACCTCATATGTACCTTGCAAGCCGTCAGCCGCCTCCTCAATCGGAATCACGCACAGCCGTTCAATTTCATCGGCGGACGCATTGGGGTAGATCACTTGGACCTCAACCGCATCCTTGGCAAATTCAGGAAAGACCTCACGCGGCAGGGTGCCCAACATCAGCCAGCCGATGACCAGCACGCCAATGAATACCAAATTCACGGCAACCGGGTTATGCACCGCAAAACGGATCAATGGTTTCATGGCAGAACCGTTACTGGATCGCCAGAGCGAGGAGTCTCCAAGTTATCCACCGCGATCACCTCGCCTACGGATAAACCCTCAAGAACCGGATGCCAGCTTTGACCATCGGCGTCGACCAATATGCGGCCCAGGCGCAAGGCGCGTACGTCGGCATGTTTGTTATTCACCACCACGGCTTCGGGACCGTGATCGCCTAGTCGGAAATCGGACGGCTGTAGCCAAATTGCGGTGCGTTCGCCGAGATCAATCCAAACTTCGGCGAAGGCGCCACCGGGCAGGCCGAGTTGCTGATTGTCAAATTTCAATTCCAGCAGGCGCGCTCGAGATTCCACTCGAGCGATGGCTGACAAACCATGAAACGCGGCTTTCACCTTCAACGGTTGGCCATCTTGATCCAAGTATGCCGGCAGATTCAACCATGCCGAATACTCAGGCAACCACTCTGCCACGTCGGCATTGGGCAGCGGGACTTGTACCAGCAAAGTTTGGCGATCCACCAACTCACAAACCGGCATGCCTGGTGCCATCCAACTGCCAACCTCTGTCGCGACGGCTACCACTTCGCCGATAAACGGAGCCTTGAGCTCACACTTTGCTAATTCCAATTCCGCCTGCCGCACCGCAACCTGCGCTGCTTCGGCTTGAACCGTCGCCGCCTGCCAAGCTGCCTCGACACTGGCCTGAGTAGCCCGCGCTCGATCCAGACGTCCGTGCGCGCCTAACCAAACTAAATGAGCTTGATCCGCGGCCGACGCAGATCCGGATCCGGCCTCCGCCAAATTCTGTTGCCGCTCCGCCTCGCGCCGCGCCACCGGCTCACTTTGCTGGGCATTTTGCAGCTCTTGCTCCGCAACCGCCCGCTCCGCCCGACGCCAATCCGCATTGGCCTGAGCACTATTTAGATTGGCCTGCGCGGCCTGCACAGCCAGCTGAGCGCGCTGGTCGTCCAATTTCAGCAACGGAAACCCGACCCCGACCTCTGACCCAACCTCCAATAGCGGGGACCGCCAAGTCACTAGACCACTTTGATCCATCGCCAAAGCAGTGCGTCGAAAGGGCTGAGTTTGGCCATAAACCCGCAACTGGTGACGTCGGCTAGTGGCGGCCAAGCTGCGTACACGAACCGGCGCGGCGGCAGGTTCAGGGGCCAATTGCTGGGGCGGATCCGGTCGGCTCATCCAGAGAGCGCCCAACACCAGGGCGATGACAATCAGGACCAAAAAACCGGTCAGCCAGGGTGAGGTAGGCCGCTGTTTCATGACGCAGTGTTATAGGCTGGACGCCCGCGCAACGCGAGTAGAGAATATGCGGCCCTCCAGGCTAGGGCACACCCGCCAAGCCGCTCCTCATACCTGCCAGCTACCTCTGCATCGTGGCCACTACAAGCAACATCGAAGTCAACGCCGAAGAAATCGGCCCCTGCCATTACAAACTCACCGTGCAAGTTCCGGTAGAACGCATTGTTCAGGAGTTCGACCATACCTATCGCGAAGCTGGCAAAACTTTGGCAGTACCAGGATTCCGCAAAGGCAAGATTCCGACCAACGTATTACGCGGTCTGCTCGGCGATCAAGTCCACGAGGACGCCAAAAATCACCTGTTCGAGCACATTGTGCGCGATGCCGTTCAAAAGGCCGAATTGGTTGCTTTGCGGGTGGTCAATTTCGACATGGATCAATACGAAGTCAGCGAAGAAACTGCGCTCGATTTTGAGGTCGAAATCGAGACTACTCCCAAAGTGGAGTTGCCGGAATGGTCTGAGTTGGATGTAAAAGCCGAGCCGATCATTGTCAACGCCGAGCACGTCGACTTGACCTTGGAAGACATCCGCAAGAAAAACCTGCGCTTCGATGAGGCCGCCGAGGGTCAGGGATTGGATGAGGATCACGCTGTAGAAATGGATCTGCAGTACTTCCTTAACGATGAAGCTGGCCCCGATGCCAAGGACATCCGTTTAGGTCTGGAATCCCCTCTTTATGGCGTGGAGGAAGAAGAGTGGACGTCCAAAATGACCGGCGCCAAAAAGGGTGATGAAATCACTTTGGCCTGTGAATTCAACGAAGGCTTCTCCAACGAAGAATGGGTCGGCAAGACTGGTGAGGTCCGCCTCGAAGTCAAAAACTTGGTCCACCCGCGCCCTGCCAGCGATGAAGAAATTGCCGAACAGGGTGGCTTCGCAGCGGAAGAATTGCGCACCAAAATCAAAGAGGGCTTAACCGAAGAAGCTTTGCGCGCAGAACGCAATCGACAAGCCGACGCAATGATTCAAGCCATTTTGGACCGCCGCCCCTTCCAGCTTGCTCAGGGCATGTTGGACGAGGAAACCAAGCAGACCGTCAAACAGGAAATTGCACGCTTGACCGAACAGGGCCTGGCCGAAGAAACCGCCAAAGAACAGGTCGAGTCCCAAGAAACTGCGATCGCCACTGCCGCCGAGGCTCGTTTGAAGTCGTATTTCTTGATTCGCCGCATTGCTGAGCAGCAGGAAATCCCGGTGACCAAAAATGAAATGGAGCAGGCTTTGCGTGCCATTAGCCAACACCATGGCGTCGACGTTAAGACTGTGCGCAACGTATACGCCCAGCAGGGCCGCCTAGACGACGTCGCCAGCGACATTTTGACCGGCAAAGTTCGCGCTTTCCTCATCAAGCAAGTGGAAGAAAATGCCGAAGCAGTTGAAGCCAGCGATGCGTAGACGTACCGTTTGAGGACACGGCCATGACTGATACCAACGCCTTCTACACCATTCCTTACGTCATCGAGAAAACCGGACGTGGGGAACGCACATACGACCTTTACTCGCGCTTGCTCGAGGATCGCATCATTTTCTTGGGTACCCAGGTAGATGATCAAGTTGCCAACGCCATCGTGGCCCAACTATTGTTCTTGGCGAAGCAGAACAAGACCCAGGACATCCAGATGTACATCAACAGCCCTGGTGGCTCGGTAACCGCCGGTTTAGCGATGTACGACACCATGCAATATGTGGACTGTGACATTGCCACCTACTGTGTGGGCCAATGCGCGTCGATGGGTGCGGTTTTGCTGGCTGGCGGCACCAAAGGAAAGCGTTTCATCTTGCCCAATTCACGGGTCATGATTCACCAACCTTGGGGTGGTACTCAAGGCACCGCTTCCGATATGGAAATTCAGGTCAAAGAGATCCTGAAGTTGAAAAAGAGTCTCAACGGAATCCTGGCCAAACACTGCGACAAAACTGTTAAAGAAATCGAAAAAGCCACGGATCGAGACAATTTCCTCAGCGCTACCGAAGCGCTGGACTTTGGAATTGTCGATAAAGTCTTCGGAAAATAAGGCTAAATTCAGGTCTTAAGCCCGATTCCCTCCACAAGGGCAAAAAAATGACGGCGGAATGCCGTTAAGTGGCGGATCTTGGCATAAAATCTAATCAATGGCGCGTAGCACCGAACGAGGCAGTGTGGAGCGCTGCACTTTCTGCGAAAAATCCCGTGGCGAGGTGCAGTCTTTGATTGCCGGCCCCCCGGGCATTTATATCTGCAATGAATGTGTGGATATTTGCAACTCTATCCTGCGAGAAGAAACCCGCCGGGTCAGCCAGGTCGCGCCGGACAATTTTGGCAGCGGCGCTGTCGACGCCATCCCGACGCCGTCGGCAGTCGTCGACTCGTTGAATGTGTTTGTTTACGGCCAAACCGAGGCCAAACGCGTGGTTGCTGTCGCGGTGCACAATCACTACAAGCGCTTACAGGTGCAGCAGCAGATCGCGCTGCTGGAAGATATGCCGCAATGGGCGGACGTCGAAATTGAAAAGTCTAACGTACTTTTAATTGGCCCTACCGGCTCAGGCAAAACCTTGCTGGCTCGGACTTTGGCGAAGATTTTGGACGTGCCTTTTGCCATTGCCGACGCCACCACGCTGACCGAGGCCGGCTACGTAGGCGAAGATGTGGAAAACATTTTGCTGAAACTGCTGCAAAATTGTGATTACGATTTGGAGCGGGCGCAGCGCGGCATCATTTACGTGGATGAAATCGACAAAATTTCGCGCACCACGCAAAACGTTTCTATCACTCGCGACGTTTCCGGTGAAGGCGTGCAACAAGCATTGCTGAAAATTCTGGAAGGAACCGTCGCCAGCGTGCCGCCGCAAGGAGGCCGCAAGCATCCTGAGCAGTCCAACATTCAGTTTGATACTTCGGGTGTACTGTTTATCTGTGGTGGTACCTTTGCTGGCATCGAAGAGATCATCGGTCGCCGCGTAGGCGGCAGCATGATCGGCTTCTTGCACGAAGACGAAGCTGAATCGGACATCAAGGCCGAGCGCGAGCGTTTGCTCGAACTGGTTGATTCCAAGGATTTGATTGAATACGGCTTGATCCCGGAATTTGTCGGCCGTCTGCCAGTGCACGTGCACTTGCACGAATTGGATCAATCCGACTTGGTGCACATTCTGACCGAACCCAAAAATGCTTTAGTGCGGCAATTCCAAGCCTACTTCGCCATGGAAGATCACGAGTTGAGCTTCACTGAAGAGGCGTTGGTGGAAATCGCCAAAAAAGCCAATCAACGGGAAACTGGAGTGCGCGCCCTGCGCAGCATTTTGGAAGAAACTTTGCACGATTTGCTGTTCCATCTACCCGATTACGGCAAGCCTTCGCGCAGTTTTGTGGTCACCGGTGAAATGATCCGTAACGGCAACGTCCATGTGTTGCTAGAAGGCGGCGAAGATTCTCAGCGCGAAAGCGCTTAATTCCTGCCTTCGTTCAACATGTACGCCCTCGCAACCTTGTGGCTAGGGCTCAGCGTCGCTCAAGTCGCTGAGACTCCATTTAGAATCGACCTGCCCGCTGGCTACCCGGCGTTCAGCCAGCCCAATCCTGCCGAAGAGGCGTGGATCAGCATTCATGAGAGCGGCGCGGCCAATTTTGAGGTACGCCACTTTTTATTGAATGCCCCCGGTGCCATCACCGAGCGGGTGGCCGAGAATCTGCGCAATACCCGGTGGAAGCCCATGCTGCTGGGCGTGCAACATACGATGGTGCCATGGAATGGCACCTGGGCCGGTGAAGTGGGCGCTGGCACTTCGATCGAATACCTGCATGACGAAAACCAACGCTACTTGGAACAGCGCCTAGTGGTCCTGGATGAGCACCTCATCATTGCCAACTGGGAAGGAGTGATCGATCAAAAACAGGCTGCCCAGAAAGCCTTGGCCAGCTTTAAGTTGCCGACGATTTGGAAGCCGCTGCCCGCGCCTGAAATGGATGTCCACCGCGGCATGCGCGATTCCGATCGGTTGGCGTCCCCTATCGGTCATTTTTTCATTCGTATCGACGCAAGTGAAAACACCTTTCAATCGGTGCATTTTGACGTCACCTGGACGCCGGCCGATGGTGTGACCCCGCAAGGGAAAGCTTGGTATTTGCCCGAGGGCGCCCAAGTGGAGGAAGTCAATAAAACTTCCATCAGCTACACCATTGCGCTTTTCGAAGGCACCCGAGCTGCCCCCAAAGCAGGCTTGCTGCCCGGGGCATCGGGTTTGTCCGGCCTAGGCGGCGCCTGGTTGGCTATGCCGACGAGCTACACGCCCACCGCCACCTCCTATATTCCGCCGAACTACACCTTAGAAATAATCAGCCCCTCCTATTTGGAAGCCATCAGCAGCTCTGCCATCAAAGAAAATTCGGTAACCGAAGACGGCCAGCAACGCCGCACATTGTTTGAACCGTGCTTGAATTCCAAGGCTTGGCCATATTTTGTCATCGGCATGTTCGAATACAAAAAAACTGCCGGCCACGCCATCGCGATTCGACGCTCTTCTAAAGCAGCGCGTTTTGAAAAGACTTTGGGTTTAATGGCGCGCTTGCAGCAAGGACTTACAGATTGGTTGCCAGCCGCGCGCAGCCAATGGTCGGTCGCCACCTTCCCCGGTGCTGGCGACCTCATTTTCCCCGGCCTATTCGTATTCGACGAAGCTAACAATTGGCTATCTGATCCCGTCGACAGCGATTGGTTTGATGGCAATAGACGCGCTGGGTTGGCGCGTAAACTGTCCTACCACGTGTTTGGACGTCAAGTGACCGGCCTGGGTCATGGTTCGGTATTCCTTGATGCCTCGCTGTCTGAATATGCCGCTTGGCGGATCCTCGAAAGCACTAGTTTGATCGCCGAAGCAGACGCGATGCAAGCATTTTGGGTTGCCAATGAAAAAGCTTTAGGCGAGTTAACGCGGCCACTCACCCTGATGCCTATTTCCGATTTGCAGGGAGCCAAACGCCTCATGACGCGCGGCGCTTTGGTTTGGCTAGCAATCGAAAAGCGAGCGACCCGCCCCCTACTCGACCAAACTTTAAATTCTATTTTGAAATCGTCGGAGTTTTGGTCTACCGAAGACCTGCGATTGGCGCTGGAAAAGCACACCAAAGAAGATTGGACGCCTTTTTTCCAAGCCCACGTATACGGTAGGAAGCGTCCTTAGGGGTAGCCCCGCCCTGTCCGTCGTTTGGCCCCAAGCCACCGTTGCCTTGTCTGACCCACACAACCTCACCATTTACTACCATCGCGATTTTGATGGTTTGGCCGCCGGAGCATTGCTGGCCGAAGCTTTAGAAGCCTCCGGACGCGAAAAAGATGTGAAATGGGCTGGGGTTAATTTTGACCGCACCTTGCATTGGAATGATTTCAGTTTGGGAGAACGTTTTGCTGTGGTGGATTTTCATTTCCATCGCCGCGCCGACTATTGGTTCGATCATCACCCAACCACTTTTTTAACGCCTGAAGACGAAAAATTATTCGCCGCCAGCGACACCCACGCTTTTGATCCCGATTCGCCTTCTTGCCCACCCATCATTTTGGCGCATGCCCGCCAGCATTGGAACTGGGATCCTGGCAATCGTTTTGATGAATTAGTGCATTGGAGCAACATGATTGATTCGGCGGCGTTTCCGTCGGCGAAGGTGGCTATGTTCGGACGCGACCCGGCGCTGCAAGTCATGCGTGCTTTGACAACTGCTCCCAATTTTCATTTTCACGACCGCATCTTGCACTTGATGCGCACCGAGTCGCTCATTGAAGTCGCCGACGACAACGATGTGCAGCGCTGCTATCAACGCGCTTGCAGGAACCGCGACCACGCTCTAGAAGCCTTTCCAGACACCATGGTGGAACGCACGATGACCGCGATGATCGCCGATTTGCGGTCCAAGAAAATCCGCCGCGAGCGGTTTAGCCCGTTTTACCTCTACCCAGAGCTGTTTTACGCGGTCACCATGCTTCCCACCCGAGCCGGAGTCCACATCACCGTGGCCAGCAACCCCTGGAACCGGCCAACGGATCCGGTGCACCTAGGCGAATTGATGAAAAAGTACGGCGGCGGCGGCCACATCGGCGTCGGCGGTTGCAATCCACCGAGTCAGGGCAAGGCCAAACAGTGGGCGCATGAAATTTACGAAATCATTCGTGACGTAACATGAACGCATCGGAAACTGGCTACCGCGATTGGAGCAACCTGACCAACCTGCTGGATTTACCGCCGCAGCAATGGCCGATGTACTTCAAGGAGATGCTTGGCGTACCGGCTTTCCACGGCAAAAATGCCGCGCGTTGGGTGTTCCGACGCAACGCTTATAGCTGGCAGGACATGACCGATTTGCCGGCACAGCTGCGCGAGCGCCTGAGCGAAAAAATGCCATTGCTCACCTCCACCCTGGTGAAGGTCAGCCACGCCGACGACGGTGCCTGCAAGATATTGCTGCGCCACAGTGACGACGCGCTGGTGGAGGCCGTAGGCATGCCCGGCACCAAAGGACGCACCCTTTGTGTCAGCACCCAGGTCGGCTGTGCGGTGAAGTGCGTATTTTGCGCCAGCGGCTTGGATGGTGTGCAGCGCAACTTGAGCGCCGGCGAGATCCTTCAGCAGGTGCTCTGGCTACGCCGCGAACAGGGCGATTTCCACCGCCTGGTGGTCATGGGCATGGGTGAACCAGGCCATAACCTCGACGCCACCTTGCAGGCTCTGGACTGCCTTATGCACGAAGAAGGCTTCCAGTTCGCTGCACGCCGCATCACCTTATCGACGGTGGCACCACGCGGCACTCTGCCCCAACTCGCCGAATGGGGGCGCCAAATCAGCGTCGCTATCTCGCTGCACGCGGCGGTTGACGAGGTGCGCCATGAATTGGTACCCGGTGTGGCCAAACGCACACTGTTGGACACTCTGCAAGAGGCCGACCAGCTGTTTTTTGCCACCGGTCGCGAATATACGGTGGAATACGTTCTGTTACGAGACCGCAATGATCAGCCGGAGCATGCCAAGGAATTAGCAAAACTCTTGCAAGATCGACGTTGCCACGTAAATCTGATCCCCTACAACCCGGTGCCTGAACTCCCTTTCGAGCGCCCCTCAAGCGAAACCATGGATGAATTTGTGCACACCTTGCACGATGCCGGATTGTCCGTGACCCTTAGGACCAGCCTCGGTGGGAATCAGGACGCCGCGTGCGGGCAGCTGCGGCGCCGCACCACCTCTCCGCCATCTGGATCCGAAGTCGTTTGAAGCTCCTCGCCTTGCTCATCCTTTGGCCGGCCTTAATGCTGGCAACGCCCGACTTAGCGTCGAATGGCGATCCCTATCTGGATAAATATCTAGGCAATGCTGCCCGCCTCCGCGCGGAAGGCAACGTGGTTGCGGCGCGCGAAGCCATTGAAAAGGCTCTGGAGCGCGACGACCGGCACCTTGAGGCATTACAGGCACTGGCGGAATTGGCCGAAGCAGGTGGCGATACGGATACTAGTGTATGGGCTTACCACCGTTGGCTGAGCGTGGTGGATTCGTCGAAAAAACCTGGCGCGAGTCGCAAGGTCCGAAAGGAGATTTTGGCCAAATTGGCGTTGCTGGATTTGCGCAGCGAGGATTTCCGCAGCCTGAGCACCGACCACTTGGGCCAGTTGCACAAGCTAGCCAAGGATCATGCCAAAAAGGGGCGTTTCCATTCGGCGTTGGAGATCTACGCCGAAATGCTGCTGATTGATCCATATCACGCCGACGCCCGTGCCGGGGTCAAACACATCCGTCGCACCGGCGGCAAAGATGTTGCGGTTGAGGACGCTTTTGCCGGCGGCGGTGATCCCACCGAAGGATTGGACCCGGAATGGTTGGCGACTGAAAATGCCAAGCACGATACCTGGGAAACTGCGTGGACCAAGGATACGGAAAACTATCGCTATAAAACGGATGCCGGATTTTTGGTGATGCAAACTTCGTCGATTGCGATGGAGCAAATGAACCAGGCTTATCGCAAGTTTTTTGCCTACAAGGAGGACGGCGGCGCCACTCCCAAGATCGGCGTCTTGGTTTACAAAAATCGCGACGAGTACCTGAAGTACAACAACCTGCCCGAAAATGATTGGACCGGTGGTTTTTTCAATGGCAGTACTGTGCAAACTTTTTTGGGCGGCGCTTCAGGAACGGAGACCATCCGTCAGATGTATGGCACTTTGTTTCACGAAGCAGCCCACCAATTTGTTTCGCTAACCGGCCGTGGCGGAGTGCCAGGTTGGCTTAACGAGGGCTATGCTTCGTTTTTTGAAGGCACCACGATTTTGTCCAATGGCTCGGTGCGCTGGAATCAACCAGCAACTCACCGCTTGTTCCCGTTGGCGCGGCGCATGGATAGTGGTTGGATGGCCAACCACTCGGAAGGAGTGCGCGATGAAACCGGCGAATGGGGCACACCAGAAAATGCCCCTAGTTTGCGTATTTTGGTCGAGAACCAATATCAGTGGGGTCCGCCTTGGTATGCACCAACTTGGGGCTTAGTGTTTTTCCTATACAACTACCGCAACGACGACGGCAAGTTGGTCTACCGCGAATCATTACGCGAATATTATTATTCCGGCGCCGGCAGCAAAGGTTTTGGTGACCGTGTCAATCACTTCGAAGAATTTGTGATTGATCAAGCGCCATTGTCACCAGTGGAAAATATTGATGGGTTAAATGAAATTTGGAAAGATTGGATGCTTGAACTGCGCGACATTCAATTGGGTAAGCGCGCCGCTCGTAAGTCGAACTTTGAGCATGGCAGCGCAGCCTTGGCACGAGGCGAATTAACCGAAGCCGTCGAGTTCTTAGAAGAGGCTTACACCCATCAGCCGGAAGATCCCGAAGTGCTGTGGATATTAGCCGGAGCGTTGGAAACTCAAAAAGAGTACGATCGTGCATCTGGACTTTATTTGCAGTTCACGCGTGAATTGGAAATGCGCGGCATGAGCGACGATGAGCGCTACGAATTGGGCAAAGAAAAGCTGCGCAAACTGGATCCTTTATTCCGTCGCCATGCGGCGCTGAAGGTGAAGATGTTGGACAAGGGTTTGGAGTTGGCGAAGTCATACCGTCAGCGTCAAATGCCGTTGATGGCTTTGGAAATTGCACGACGCATGAGCGCCCAATTTTCGCTGCCCGAGGCTTTGGATTTTTACATCGCGGTGGCAGAGGAAACCGGCAAGAGTTTGGCACGCTGGAAAGTGGCGTATAACGAACTTGATTTAAGCGGTTGGTCCGGGTCGGATGCCTACAGCGCATATGGCGCGATGATTGAAGCTAAGTTGGTCGACGACGAGGCAGCCGGGCGTGCTCCAGGCGAATTCTTCACCGCCGACCTGACTTACGATCAGGTGTTTTCAGGTGACTATTCTTTGGAAGCCGAAATTCGTATGAATCCGGAAAAGAGCACCGTCGCCGGATTGACTTTTGGGCGCAAGGATGCAAATACCACTCACGCAGTGATTTTGCACCCGACCGGCTTTTTGGACATAAGCACCAAGGATGGCGGCACCTGGACTTTCCGCGACCACCGCACGGTTGCTTTGCGCGAGGACTGGCAAAAGTTGCGCATCGACTTGGTCGGCAAGGTGCTGGATGTTTATTTGAATGATCAATACATTCGTTCGCTAGAAATGCCGTCGCGGGATTCGGTGCAGGGCGGTTTTGGTTTGATTTCCGGCACCGGCGAAGTTTCATTCCGCTCCTTGCGCTTCTTGGCCCGCGACCCATACGATCCTGCCGCGCGTATCGAGCGTGAGATAGCCCTGGCAAAGGTCGCCTCAGCTGAAATCGACCGCCCCACCGGCACTTTTTCAGGTACCACGCCGCCCGAATTTGGCAACGGCCTTAAGTGGCTGCAACGCGGCGATCAAACAGCTGCCATGTCGGCCAGTAGCAACGGGCTTAACCAACAGTTGACACTGGAAGACCTCAAAGGGCGGCCGGCTGCTTTGATTTTCTGGTCCGCCAACCAAGAGAAAGTCATTCCTACCGCCAAGTACTACGACAAGTTGGCCAAAGAATATACCGAGTACGGCTATCAATTTGTCCTGGTCATTGGCGGCGAGCACCTACCCGGCGCAGTAGATGAATTGCTACAAAACAATCCGCTGAATCGTTTGCACGTCGGCTATGACACCGATTTTGCTTACTACAAATCTTGCAACGTGGTCCCTGATGGTTGGGGCATGCCGCGGATTTTGGTGCTGGATGTAGACAACACCGTGATTTGGGAAGGTGACCCAGGGCTGCAACCTGGCCGCGGTTGGGTCGAAGGCGATAGCGAAACTTACTTGGATGGTCCGCTGAAAGAATTGCTCGGCAAACGCAATTTGAAGGCTTTGTACCAACATTTAGGTGCTGGTGTAAAGGCTGAGCGCTATTACCGCGCTGGCATGTATCGAGTTGCGCTGAGTACCATTCAACCGTTGGCTAAGCTCGACGCCGAGTTTGCGCCCGAAGTCATCGCCGCACGCGATTTGGTCGAAAGTATCGAAGGCGCCGGTGCCTGGATCTTAGGCCAAGGCGAAAGCCACCTTGAAGCTGGCTTTCTGTTAAGGGCGGAAGCCTTTTTCGCCAAAGTGGCCGAAGAATTTAAAGGCACGGCCACCGGCGATTTAGCCTCACAACGACTGGGCTCATTGACCAGCTCCAAGCCTTATCGGGATGCGAACAAACACTGGCGCAGCTTAGAAAAAATTGCCAAAGGCGCGGAAGACCTCAAAGGAATTGCTGAGTTGAATTTGCAGTTCCAAGAACTGGACGCCCAACCAAGCGTTGCCGAAATTCAGCAAACCAGTGCCGCCTTGCAACGTGCCTTGCTGCGGGATGGTCATGCTGCGTTGCTAGAGGAATGGCAGTCCTTATCCCCTGCCGCCCAGCTGATGCTAGCCTTGGAAACGCTTACTTCGGATTCTGACTAAGCGCAGCCACGCCGGGGAAATCGAAGGCAATGCGCGAGGCCCGGAACAAAGCTTTGGGCTGAGGTCCACCGCCACGCCGCGGCGGCCCATTGGGCGGTGCCGCTGCCCCTGGAGGTCCTCCTCCTGGCTTATCAGCCTTAGCATCACTTGCAGGCTTTCGATCTCCACGTTGGCCGACGTCCTGTCGTCCGTGTTCGTTCCAATACTCCCAGACAATTTTGCCGTCGCCATTGACCTCAAATACGCGGCCGTCGTCACCTTCGCAAATTAAAGTATTGCCGTTCGGCAGTCGTTCCGCGCCGGAAATGAAACTGGAGTAAAAGTCGGCTTTGGGATTGGAGGTGTAACTCCAAGTCAATTCTTCTGGGCCGAAGCAACCGTCGTCATCCATGGCGAAGCCGTCGGCGTGATCCCAACTTGGGGTTAGCTCGATGACGCGCGACCAATCGGCGCTATCTGATCCATTTTTCGGACCCTTGGAGTCGCCAGAATCCCTTTCCAAACGCTTGGACCCATTGTCAAAAACAGTGATATTGCCAGCACCGGGATGTCCTGCTGGCACCCAGCGCGCATCGTGTTGGCCAAACAATTCTTGATCTTCGGCAGTGCCACGGCCATAAGCCTGTGGGTTTCCCCAGCGGTACAACAACGCACCTCCACGGCCAAAGTTGCCGCCCGATTCGGATGCAGCTTCGGCGCTGGTAGTGGAATGATCGATGATCCAAATTTCGTTCATGCGCCGCACCGATAACAAGATCAAATCGTGTTCGGCGTTGTAATCGATGCCGTTGGTATGCATCCAATCAGCACTGGCTTTGGGCGCATCTTTGGCGGTATCGCGCTCATTCAAATAGCCCAATTCTTGCAAGCGCTTTTGTTCGGCGGCCGACAACTGCTGGCGCTGGGCGTCGGCGTTGATGTCGATGCGACCTGGATCCATGGCTGGGTTACCAAAGTTCGGCAGCTTAGGATCCTGATGTTGAATCAAGTGATCCCAGGTGTGCCATTCCCAAACCACCTCAGCACCGGTCTTGCCGTCGGGTTTGATTTCGACCACATAGTCGGGCCAAAAACCCTCTTTTTCATCCTGTTTCAGCCGACGGCCGCGCTGCGCCGCTTGAATGGCAGTCTTCGCTTCCCAAGCGATCAACAGCAAGTTGCCGTTAGGCAGCAATTCAAAGTCATGGTGATGAAGCTTCTCTTCATCATTCCAATTCATTTCCCACAGCAAATCGCCTTGCCAGTTGTATTCGCGAATCCGTCCACCTTCGCCACCGCCATGAAACAACGGATTGTTTTCGGGACGTCCAGCCCTCAGCAAATTGCCATTGGGCTTCAGATAGACCGAATTGCCCGGCGGCAAATCACTGGCCCAGGTGTGCACCACCTGACCACGCATGTCGAGCAAATAAGTAGTGGTGTCCTTGAGCGGCGAAATCAGCGTATAGCCGCTGAATGCCGCTTCGCTATTGAGGCGCAAACCACGTTTCGCGCCCGCAGCCGGGACATCACTAGGTCCGCGTTGTTGCGCCACCAGTGGCGAAATCGCAACCAGCGATCCCACCACCATGAGTGCAGCGAAGCGTACCGAAAAACTACCGGCTGCAAGCAACCCCATTACAGAGCCTTCACCGATTTTTCAGTAAGCTCCAAGCAACGATCGACGTCGTCGGCGGTGACAGCCAGGTGTGGTCGGAAGCGCAATGTGCGATCGCCACAGGACAGGCCGAGCATGCCGTTTTCGCTCATCTTGCCGAGCAGATTGTTGCGGGTTTCACCGTTGGGTACGCAGAAGCCCATGATCAAGCCTAAGCCGCGCACGTTTTCGATGAGGTCGTACTTGCTCGCCATCAACTTCATGCCGTCCAACCAGCGCAGCCCCATGGCGGCGGCGTTGTCGGCCAATTGGTCGTCGCGAATGACTTCCAGTACACGCGTCGCGCGCACCATGTCGACCAAGTTGCCACCCCAAGTGGAGTTAATGCGACTGGACAATTGGAAGCAGTTATCCGGTACCAGGTCGACCTTTGGACCGGCGATCAAGCCACATTGCTGAGACTTTTTGCCGAAGGCGAAGAGGTCGGGTTCGATACCGTAATGCTGGAACGCCCAAGGTTTGCCGGTAGTGAAAAAGCCGGTTTGCACCTCATCGCAAATGAACAGGCAATCGTATTTTTCGCAGCGTGCTTGCAAGGCTTGCAAGAACTCTGGACGGAAGTGACGGTCGCCACCCTCGCACTGAATGGTTTCAATCAGAATGGCTGCGATGTCGTCGCCATCCTTGGCAAAAGCAGCGTCGATGGCGGCTAGGCTATGGGCCTCGGATTGCATCGCGGCTGCCAAGTTGTCGCCTTCTACTGGAAAGCGCAAATCAGGCGCCGGCACGCGCGGCCAGTCCTGGAACTTGGGAAAGTTGTCGATCTTATCCGGCAAAGTGTTGGTCAGCGACAAGGTGTAGCCGGAACGACCATGGAAGGCTTTTTCGAAGTGCAAAATCTTGTTGCCAACGTCAAAGTTGACGCCCTTCGCCCGGTTGCGACGGATTTTCCAGTCGGTGGCAACTTTGAGGCAGTTTTCAACCGCCAGTGAGCCGCCGTCGATGAAAAACATGTGCTTGTAACCGTCTGGCACCGCGATTTCGCCCATGCGAGCGACAAAATCAGCCATCTCGGTGGTGTAGAGGTCTGAGTTTGCTGGGCGGTTGACCACGCTGTTGGCTGCCTTAGCTAGAAAATCAGGGTTGCGAAGTGCAGGGTGGTTCCAGCCGATTGGCGTCGAGCCGAAACAGCCGAAGAAGTCGAGATATTCACGCCCCGTACGGCCGTCGACCAACGTAGCTCCGCGGGAATTTTCCAAATCCAACACGAAGGGGTAGCCATCCACCAATAGCCACTTGCGCAGGCTATCGTGAACTTCGTTGGGAGAGATTCCTTGGTACAAGGTTTGAGTCATGGTCTTTAATTACTGACAGGCGGTCTAAGAATGAGCCGGCGTGTAGATTTGCAGGGGTTGGCCGGTCGCGGAGAGTTGCTCCAGTATGGCGGTCGCAGTTTCCGTGGCGGTGGTCCGCATTACGGTCAGGATTGGACCTCGGCCACAATCGGGTTGCAGCAGCGTTGAAGTCGGCAGCAGGTTGACGAACATCGCCGCTAACCATTCTTGATGGCTGGCGGCTATGCCCCCAGCAATTAACGTCGCGCCACCATCTAAGGCGGCCCGGACAACGTCGGCGAGGGAGTCGATTTGCTGGGGATCCAGTTGAATTGCAGAGAACGAAGCGATGCGCTGTTGGAGGTGATCCACCAAACGGCTGTGCTGCTTTTCGTGAATTAGAACTAAGCCAGGCAGGCTGGATTGCCAAGCGGATTGCCAAATGGGAAGCAGCCATTCGGCGCATTCCCCGGCCGGCAGCAGTGGCAATTCGGTATCCAGCACAAAAATTGGCCTAGAGTCCGGACTGCGCCGTTCCGCGCCAGTGCTGGCGACCGTATCTTGTGAGCGAACCATGACTAGCAACGAGGCACCCGAAATTTGCCCAGATCTGGAGCAAGGAGCACCGCGACTCCGCCATCCCAAAGCATGTCGCCTGCGCACAGGGCAGGATTTTGGCCGTATTTACCGGAATGGTGTGCGGGTCCGCGGAAGGCTCATTCTACTCGTGGCGGCTCCAAGTTTGAACCCCAGTGTTCCGCGATTGGGGCTTTCGGTTGGGCGTAAGTTCCATAAACGGGCGGTAAAGCGAAATCGGGTAAGGCGGGTTTTCAGGGAATCCTTCCGCTTGAATCGGCCGGAATTCCCCCCCCTCGACATGATTTTGATCCCGATTGGACCCGGCCAGGCTTACAGCGTGCGTGATTGCCGGCCTGAATTACTGTACTTGGCTCAAAAAGCCTGGCGCAAATGGGAAAAGCGCCAAAATTCGACTGCAAATGATCGATGAAGCGAATTCTGATTAGCTGGATCCGCGGCTATCAACGCCGAATCAGCCCACTATGGGGTCCACGCTGCCGCTTCCATCCCACTTGTTCCCACTATGCAGTGGAGGCTTTGGAAAAACATGGTCTGCTAAAAGGCGTGCTACTCGCGATATGGCGCCTGCTCCGCTGCCAGCCATTTAGCAAGGGTGGATACGATCCGGTTCCGCTGCGGAAATCTGATCCCGATTCCGATTAGCGCAAACCACAGGCGGTCAGGGCACGATCACGCACCTCGCTGGCGCGGGCGCGGGCTTTTAGAGCCCCTGCTTTGAGGATGCGTTCCACTTCGCCGCGATCGGCAATCAACTCGTAGCGACGTAGCCGTGCAGCTGCAAAATACTCTTCCATGGCATCGCGAATAAAGCCTTTGAGATGGCCATAGCCAGGTGCCCCATCGCCGCCGAGGCGAACCTTTTCCTTCCATTCGTCCACTTCGGACTGGTCGGCGAATAGAGCCATGATGTCGAAAAGGAATAGTTCGTTTGGATCCTTCGGCTCTTGCGGAGGACGACTATCGGTCACGATTTTATTGATGATTTTCTTCAGCGGTTTTCCAGTTTCAAAAATCCAAATCGTATTGCCATAACTTTTGGACATCTTCTGTCCATCTAAACCAGGCACCTTCTGCATGCTTTCCGCCTTTGGCACCATCATTTCCGGGCGGATAAAGACGTCGCCAAAAGCGCCGTTGAAGTAGCCCGCCATATCTTGTGCCATTTCCACGTGCTGGATTTGATCCTTGCCCACCGGTACGAGGGTGGAGTCGTAGGCCAAAATATCCGCAGCCATTAAAACTGGGTAGGTGAACAAACCGACGGACGGCTTGATCCCTTGGGCAACCTTATCTTTAAATGAATGGGCTCTTTCCAGTAATCCCATACCAGTCACCGTCGCCAGCAGCCAGGCGATTTCAGTGACTTCGGGCACGTCGGACTGGCGGAACAAGCAGGCTTTTGCCGGATCTAGCCCCAATGCCAAATAGCTGACCGCAGTTTCAAATACGAAATTACGCAGGGCTTCAGGATCACGACTGGATGTCAGAGCGTGATAATCAGCAATGAAATAGAAATTCTCCCCCGCTTGGTCCTGAAGCTGGATGTGCTGGCGGATGGCTCCGAAGTAGTTTCCGATGTGGAGGAGGCCGCTGGGTTGGATTCCGGACAGACTGGTCTGCATTGCGACGAGATCCTAACTTAAACTGGCTGCCTTTAGTGCCCAATTCTTAAGATTGCGGTGATCAATTCCACCCCGACTTTGGGTTTGGCTCACCAAATTGGAGTGTGGCGGTCACCTTATTGGAACACGATAAAAAAGGCCACAACCAGGAGGATAACTACTGTCCCGGCGGCATAGGCGATGGGATGGGTACGTTCCTCCAATTCACGTTTGACTGGTAAATAACGTGGTACTGCTAATGGAGTCAGCAAGGTAATGATGGTCATGACCGCGATCACCAAAAGGAAAGTCAGCAACATGCGGTGCAAATAAGCTACATCACCCCATTGCCATTGCAAAAATCCGTAAATCGGTGCACTGAGGATCAGCGCGGCAAGACCTGCTGCAGTCGGGGCTTTGGGCACGGCCAAACCGAAAGCGAATGCGGCGAGGATGCCGGGAGAAACGTAGCCTTGGAATTCTTGGATGAAATTGAATACGCCGCCAAAGCGTGGGTCGGCTAATTGGGGCGCCAATATTCCGCCGATCACTACGCAAACCAAAGTCGCCATTCGACCCGATCGAATCAACTCTGCTTGATTGGCGGCCGGCCGAAAATGGCGGTAATACAAGTCCATTGTGAAAATGGTTGAGGCGCTATTCAGCATCGATGCTAGTGAACTGATGACCGCGCCAGCAACCGCGGCGAATAGGAATCCGCGCGCGCCGGAAGGAACTAGATTACTAATTAATAACGGATAGGCTTGATCGGGGTTTTCAATTTGCTCCCCATAAAGTTGCCCAGCCATGATGCCAGGCAGCACAATTGCAAATGGCACCAGCAGCCATAAAAATGCGGCAAAAATCACCCCCATTTGGCCGTGGTGCAAATCGCGCGCGGCAAGCGAGCGTTGCACTATGAATTGATTCAGACCGCAGTAATAAAAAATCGGAATCCACATGCCACCCGCGATGCCAGTCCAAGGCAAAGACTCGTGATCGGCTGGTAAAATCATGTGCAAGCGATCAGCGTTGGTGGTGAAAAACTCGGATGCGCCACCCACCGCATCGAAGCCTAGCTTCATCGTGAACAGGCCGCCAATAAGCAGGGTAGAGCCCAAGAACAAATCGGCCCAGGCGACAGCTTTTAGGCCGCCCCAGGTCGTATAAAGGGCGGTGATCAAAGCGATCAGCCAAACGCCGTAGGTGATCTTCAGATCAAAAACGGCATGGAGGGTCAACGCCCCGGAATACAGCACCGTGGTGATTAAAACTCCGGCATAGATCACTAGCGTCCATACCGCCATCAGCGCGCGGGCCGACGGGTGGAAGCGGTGCTCAAGGAATTCAGGCATGGTGTAAATGCCGGCGCGCAGGAACTTCGGTAGAAAAGTAAAAGCAACAATGACAATGCCGACCGCACCGGTAAGTTGCCACGCTGAAACCGCCAATCCCATTTCGCCGGCACCCTGGCCGGCCATGCCTACAAACTGTTCGGTGGAAAGATTGGCTGCAACAATGGATAAACCAATCAATGGCCAGGTGAGTCCGCGCCCGGCCAGGAAGTAGTCTTCACTGCCGCGGCCGCGTCGGCTTTTGTACATGCTGAAGCCGACCACGCCGCTGAAAAAGGCGACGAAGATGAAGAGGTCTAAAGTGCTTAGGGCCACGGGTGGTTTAGGCGGGTTGTGGGTCCGGAATCAGAGTTTCCCTAGATCAATCAAGCAGTACATCAAGCTCGGCAACGGAGGTGTAGCCGTGCTGGTTGACCTCGGATTTAGCAGCCAGGATTAAGTACCTAGTGTGGACAGGCTTTGGGAAGCGAAGGATTTGTTTCGCTGCGGTATTGGGCCAACTGCCACTGATGATGGGCGGACTGGTGGGAAGGCCGTCGCGATGGTTGCTTTGGTAGATTGCGTATTCGAAAACCCGGCCATTTTCCATATCTTGACGCGGCAGGTAGGTGATTCCAGTTACTTCCCGCGGTTGGCCAAGGTCTATGACTAAATGATGTGGATGGGGTTGGGCTTCAGCTCCCCATGGCGTATGCCAAATGGTGGCTGCATTGCCGTCGGCCGCATTGGTTACAGGATGCGAATTGTGGGCGGTATTTGCATGCAAGCTGGCGCCGATTTGCATGAGGGTTGGCCTAGGTCGGAAAAGATTGGCGACTTGTTGCTGGGTAACTTCCAGCGTTGGCGCGAAGTTTTCACTGCCGACGTACTGCAACAAACTTTTACGCATTTGGCGCGCGACCGGGCGGGATGCAAGATCGGTGGTCAGATCCATGGAACAAACCAGTAATTGACCTGCACCGACCTTTGCCTCAAAAAGCAAAGCAAGGCGTTTGTTTTCGAACCAAGTGTGGATCGGCTGGACTATAGGTCGTAACTGAGCTGAAAATTCGGTCAACTCCATTGCCTTAGCGCCATGGATTAAATCCCACCATTGCCAATCGGCATGACTTTGGGTGGGAAAATCGGCCAGGGATGCATGCTCTGCTTGGATCAAAAATCCAAGCGTGTGTGGCGGTTGGTTTCGCGTCCAGGAAGTATTCCAGAACACGCTTGAGAAACCGATAGCGACGTCGGTTTTAACACGGAAAGGTGGCGCCAGCAGCATCACGCGGCCGCCTGCATGCAAAACCCCTTGGGCAGTGGAGTCGAATTTTTGGGTGACGTGCACTTGCGGCGTGAGGTGCGCATCCGGCGTGACGAGGACTTGCGGCCCCTCGTCAGTTGCCACCGGAGGATAAACCCAGACATCCCATTCATTTTGCGCTGGTTGACCTTCAAGGGAAACTTCCAAGGTATAGCGGCCTGGCGCATCCAAGCTAGAAAGCGGAAAGTGAATGTTTCCCACTGAGGTTAAATCATCTAATGGCAAATCGCAGGGATTCAACCAACCCTTAACGTGTAAGAACCCGGAAGAACTTTTCAGTCTCCAATGCGTGAGTGCCGCCGGAATCCTACTCCGCCCATAATTCGCGATTTTGATTTCTGCGATGAGAGTTTCATCGCTAGTAAAGATACGTTTGGGCAAGTGCGCAAGCGGAACCAGCGGACCGCAAAACTGCTTAAAGGTCTTGGCGTCAACATAAGGCTTGGGATTCCAAAATGGATCAAGCACCCCCACCAACGCGGTCCCTTGACCTGGGAAATCATGTAAATCCAACAATTGAAAACCGCCAAACCCTGGGGTGCGCAAGGCGGACTCAATTTCTTCTTTGTAGCAAAGTAGTTGCTGAAAGCCGCTTGCCATTAAAAAGTCGTCGGCTTGATCGCCCATGCCATTTGTGGTCAAACAGTCAGCGAAAATTTCAAAATTGCGCGCTTGCAGCAATCCCCGGTAGAGTGAAATTTCATTAAAATCGGGATAGACGCACCATTGCCCAATCTCATGACTGACTACCGGACGACTGCGCGCGTTCACAAATTCTTGATAGCTCGCCGTGGTTGCCGGTGGCAGTGCATTGATGCGACTTGCCAAGCCGTGCCCCCAGTGATGCATGCGCGGTTGGAAAGTAACTTCATAATCACTTTCAGGCACCGCGCCCCAACCAGAGGCCGAGGCATACAAATGGCGTCGATCGATCTGCTTCCAATGGCTCACTAGGCTTGAAAAAAACGCGCCGCCGTCGCGCACCTCCGGCTCGTTGCCATAGGCAAAAAAGGTAAAGCTAGGATGGTTTCCGTAGGTATTCAGAATGCGGTCACATTCCGCTCGGATGTATTCGTCGAGCTCACCTCCCGCGCCGACGTGGGTCCAAAATGGACCTTCGGGCTGTAGGTAAATTCCGATTTCATCGGCGGCATCAAATGCAGCTTCGGGTGGGCACCAAGAATGGAAACGCACATGGTTGAGGCCGAAATCTTCGCAGCGCTGAAAGATCTTGCGCCAAGCCTGCTGATTAGTTGGAGGGAAACCTGTAAGTGGAAAAATGCTGCATTCCAAGGTGCCGCGCAGCATGATCGCGCGGTCGTTGAGAGTGAAGCGAGTGCCGTCAGTAGCGAGCTTGCGCAGACCGAAACGGAGCTGGTAGTCGAAATCTGACCGGGCGGCGTTGGCTGTATCGGCGTTGGCTTTTTCGGCGTTGGCTTTTTCGCCGTTGGCTTTTACGCCGCTGGCTTGGAGGCTGAGCTGCATGTCATAAAGCGCCGGTCGGAACTCATCCCATAGCAGCGCATTTCCCCCCAGCGGATAGGTCACATGCATGATGCGCTGTTGACCAGCGCCAATACCGAACGGTACTTCCATCGCGGGCGGATCATGCAGCCATTGCCTGGATTCTGCAACCGCATCTAAGTGCAAACTGCCCGTAGTTGCATTCGCCGACGTGTTGGCGATCGTCACTACTACCCTAGCCAGGCGTTGATCGACATCGGGATAGGCCTGTGCTTCCACGATTCGCAATGCACCCTTGGCGCGCAAGTGGATGTCGCCGATGATGCCGTTCCAATTTGTTTGGGTATGATCAGAAACACTATGCGCATTCACTCCGACCTCATGCGCCAGCCGATTATCAACTCGCAAGGTCAACTGATGCTTTCCCGGGCGCAATGCCTGCGGCAGCACATAAACATGCGGCGTGGACAAACTATCGCGCTTTCCGATCTGGGTGCCATCCAACCACAACGTGGTAGTCCAATGGCAGCGTTCTAAATACAACTCCACATGTTTGCCCGCCCAACTGGCAGGAATTTCGATCTCTTTTTTATACCATGCAGGCCCGACATAATGCCGACGCGGTTGCAGCCAAAACGGGAATTTTTCACTGCCAGGTTGGCGATAGTTGGCATATGCCTCGGCTTCGTACCAGGAACGATCGATGATGCTTCCAGTCCATTTAGTGGTCGCCGATGGTGCTTCGCCAAAGCCCTGCATCTGTAGGCTACCGGGCAATCCAATTCGATTTTTGAATTCTCGATTCCACCATTCTTCAGTCAAACCATGGTCAGCGGGATCGATAGCAAAGTCCCAACTTCCGCTCATATTAATGATGGAAGATTTAGCCACCTTTGGTTTCGGCCACAAGCGCCACATACCTACATCATGCCGCGCCAAACGGATTCGATATTCACCTTTCAAATCCGCCAAATCCTTTTGCAACCAAAGGTCGCGCATACGCTGCGAACCGCTGAGTCCCAACTCCTCAGGTTGGAATCCTAATTCGCGTTCATACTCGGCCAAATTAAATAAAGCCACCGCCACCGAGCCATCTTCCATAGGTTTGACCATCAGCAGCGCATCATCTTGCAACCGCACAATTCGGCCCTGCTTGCCGAGCGGATCTTGATCCACATCAATCACCTCCGGGTTACACAGCACATTCAAAGTGAACGCATCCAACTTGCTCATATCGCCTGAAAAAAACAACGGCGCGGCCATCATGCACCACAGCGACAGGGTCGAATACTGTTCATTGCCGGACATACTGGTTGGTTTGCCTTCACCCATCGTGAACGCACTTCCGACCCAACCCAACAACAAATAGTCCGGATCATTCCAACGGCCGGGCTGCGCATACTCGTGTAATTTTGCGTTACGCAAACCTATGCCGAGCACCGCTTGAAATGGATCCTGCGAGCCCAATCCGAGGTCGCCAGTGGTGCGCCAACAATGACCGCCGGTATCGCCGCCCCATTTCCAAACATCGCCCATGCCGTACTGACACAGATTCATCAGGATGTCGCGGTCTTGGTGCTGCAGCAATTCACCCATCAAGTCGTATGGCTGGCGCAATTCCGCCAGACTTCCATCCTTCGCCACGCGGCCATACGAACACCAATCATATTTCAAAAAATCAAAGCCCCATTCGGCAAAACGCCGCGCGTCTTCGGCTTCATGACCGAGGCTGCCGACGTAACCTGCACAAGTGATCTCGCCGGGTGAAATATAGGTGCCAGCTTTTAACCCAAGGTCATGGATGAAATCTACCATGCCCTTTATGTCAGGGAATTTCCCGTTCGCCAATACCGCACCGCTTTGGTCACGTGCTTGGCCATTCTCCAATGGATCGTCTGAGCCAGGCTTGACCATCCAACAGTCATCAATGTTTACATATTGATAGCCGACGTCGGCCATGCCGCTTGCCACCATCGATTCGGCGGCTGCCTCCATGCCTTTTTGGGTGATTCGGTCATAGTGGATGTACCACGAATTCCAACCCATCGGCGGCGTCAACGCGAGCGTATCGCCGACTACGATGCGGAATTCTCGCTGGTCAGTACCGTCCTTGTTCTTGGCGTGCAGAGTGACGCAATACTCGCCGCTTTGCAACGGAGCGCTGCCGATCAGCATGGCATCGTCAGCGTCTAAAACAATGGAATCCGGCAGGCCATGGGCGCTGAATTCAAGCGGTCGGGTCCCGGTTACTGGAATGCGATATAAGAATGGCTTACCTGGTCGAACGCCATAGGTTCGCGGACCATTCAATCGCGGCGCCGGACCGGGAACTGGAGTGCGAATGACCTTTTTTTCGGTCGGAACTGCCACAATGCTTGGCGCGGCTCCGGTGAAGGTGAAATGCGCATCCGCCCAGTCTGCATGATCGTAGCTGATGCCATCGCCGCCCCCATCCACCCACAACAGGAGCTTTTGACAGCCCCGCAAATCTAAATCCACTCGCTTCGCTTCGTCGCCGCCCCGCATGATGGCGCTATCAAATAGCAGTTTTCCATCCCCTATGACCCTGAAGCGAACACTTCCTTTGGCATTAGTTTCAGCATCCACTCCTACCCAGGATTGAAAGTGATTCCCCTTGCCATTCAACGCCAAATGGATAACCGAGTCGGCATGCGTGCCCACACCATGGTCGAATCCACGACTGCCGATGGACATGGCCTTGCCTTCCACACTAAGGTCGGCTTGCGCGCTGCCCCACCCCTGCTGAACTAAGCTCAGATCTAGCTCCGATAATTGGATTTTTTGCGCAGCTTGCGGAGCGGCAATTGAAACTAAAAGTAGTACTGAGGCGAGATTCATTTCAGAGTTTGTACGCAAGGGTTCGAGGGCCTAACGTTGCTGCGGAAACTGATTTCCAACTGCCAGTACCAGGCCGAAGTCCCCGGTTCGACGCCAAGGTTGTTGTATGGATTGCCGCCGTTACCGCTCCAACCTTGGCGATTGATCCAGAGGCCGAGATGCGGCAGAATTTGCGGGTCGAATTGAATTACAAGCCGGGTTTTTGCGGCTGATGAGTCCAGCGCCACCCACCCCCACACAGACACCCCCACCCCCCCGACAGAAAAACGCGAAGGCCGC